>CAVCML010000035.1:0-30063 GCA_963603335.1 Bacteroidaceae bacterium
CTGTATATAATTCAGCCTCTGTATGATAATAATGCTGGTTGATAAAATCATTCTTTTTTTGTATTAAAATATGTGCTTTCAACACGCAAGACTTTATTCTTAGAATCTGGTATTGCTTCCACAACAACATCCTCTCCGTTTATCTCTTTAGTATACCGAATAAGCGGTGCACTGTTGCCGTCGCTATTAACATACTGCTTTGAAGCCATTTCATCTAAAACTTCAATATTATCCGCATCCTCCTACCCCCCGCAATCCTGCACCATGCCGCTTAGGATGAATTTCTGGAAAATTATAGGTGATTTTTCATCCCAAACGCCTCACGCAAAAAAATAAGGATGAAAAAACATTTTTCATCCTGTAAAAAAGCCCCGTTTCATCTTTATTTTTAAAATAACCCAACTTATGGATGAAACTCGATGGCCATATATCCTCCTATGCCTATTACGCTGCGTTCTGCTTAGGATAATATTTTATACCCCTCCCCGCAGTTTTTAATCACTTGCACACATGCTCTCTGTGATATGCCTTTGCTGCAATACAGTCGCTCTGAATCTGGCGGCTCAGTTTTTCCACGCTGTCGAACTTCTGTTCCGGGCGTGTCATTTTAACGAATTCAACCTTTATATTTTTTCCGTATAACTCTTTATTAAAATCAAAAATATGCGTTTCAACATTTTTCTTATATAATCCGATGGTTGGCTTGACCCCAACGTTTGTTACGCTTGGATATCGCACCCCGTTATACATGCAATACGTGATATACACTCCGTTCGGCGGCGTTACCATAGTATCATCAATCATAATATTGGAAGTTGGGAAACCTATGGTTCTGCCCAGCTTGTTCCCTACTACAACTTCTCCTCCGATAGCGTACATCCTGCCCATAAATCTGGTGCATTGTTCCAGTTTGCCGTCTCTGATGAGTTCTCTGATATATGTGCTGCTCACCACTATATCATCAATCTTGTACGGCTCCTGGATATGTATCCCGAATCCGTGCTTTCTGCCTTCCTGCATAAGCACCTCCGGGGTTCCCTTTGCCTTATGCCCGAATGTGTAATTGAATCCGCAATATGCCTCCCTGATCCGAAATTTATCCACCAGGATCTCCTGCACAAAACGCTCCGGAGACATGTTCATAATCTCCGGAGTAAAAGGAATATTAAACAAATAATCAATCCCTAAAGATTCAATAATTTCCGCCTTTTCCTCCGCATATAAAATGTTCTTCACCGGCGGCATATTCTTCAGCAGCGTACGCGTATGATTTGAAAAAGTAAACACCGCACTTTTCAGACCGGCCGCATCCGCACTTTTTACAGTTCTGTTAATAATCTGCTGGTGACCTCGGTGTACGCCGTCAAAATTTCCAAGTGCAATCACAGTTTCCTCTATATCCTTAACTTCTTCCAGTGAATTGAAAATTTTCATACTTCCTGCCTCGTTACAAATATTTTATCTGCCTTTAAAGTTTTCTCTTCTTTACAGTAATAGCCCGTTCCTAAAAACAGACCGCTTGCCTGCTCATACACACAATACATCTGATTATATGCGATATTTCTCGAATTGCAGCCCGGCAATCCCTCGTCAGGTGCCTTCACCGCATTTATCTGATGCCACCGTATACTGTTGCCGCTGGCGAAATATAAAGCACGATCTCTCGGCATGCTGCACTTTCCAAAATGAATCAATGGAAAATCCACCGGCAAAAGATACGTTTCAATCTCATCTTGACTCATCCGTTTCACTTCATCCGGCTGCAAAGCATGCTCCAGACTAAACGCTCCGCTGACCGTCCGCGTCAGCTCGCTCATGACAGCTCCGCACCCCAGTTTCTCACCGATATCTCTGCAAAGCGAACGAATATAAGTGCCCTTAGAACAAGTTACCTCAAAGATAACTTCTTTTTTGTTTAAATTTATATTCTCTATATCCAGTCTTTCTATGCTCGCCGGTCTTTCCTGTACTTCCACGGAAATTCCTTTGCGAGCATACTCATAAAGTTTTTTCCCATTTACTTTCAGTGCCGAATACATAGGCGGTCTCTGCATAATATCTCCGCAAAACGAGCTTACTGCTCTCCTGATTTCTTCCTCAGTAATGCCATCTGTACTTTTCTCTTCCAGAATTTCTCCCCATATATCCTCTGTATCCGTCACAAGTCCTAAACGCATGCGGCACCGGTAGGTTTTGCAGCCCAAATCCATATACTCCATAATGCGGGTCGCTCTTCCGATAAAAACCGGCAGAACGCCTTCCGCCATTGGGTCTAAAGTTCCGCCGTGACCGACTCTCTTCACGCCGGTTGCACGCCTGCATACAGCCACACAGTCATGAGAAGTCCACTCCTGCGGCTTATTTATTATTAAAATGCCTTCCATCTATTTCTCCAGCGATTGTTCCATTTCTTTTTTCAGCACACTTCGCGCTTCCGCAAGCGGCATTTTCAGTGTGCATCCTGCTGCTTTTTTGTGACCGCCGCCGCCGAACTTTGCAGCAATCTGATTAACACATCCCCAGGATTTAGCCCGCAGACTCACCTTGATGCCATCCTCCCGCTGTTTTAAAAGCGCTGCGATTTCAACCCCTGCGATATTGCGCAGAAGGTCAATCGCACTTTCCGCATCTTCCATCAACGCGCCCGCAGCCTCTGCCATATCTTCTGTCACATAGGCAATGACCGCTTTATCGTCTGCAAAAATCTCCATCGTATCCAAAATCCGGACTTCCAGCTTAAGTTTATTTTTCTTGATGTTCTGATACAGCGCCATGGTCACCTTCATTATGTCAATCTCCAGGTTCATCAAATCCGCTGCAATCCGGTGAGTATCTCCCGTCGTGTTGGAATACTGAAAGCTTCCCGTATCCGTAACGATTCCCGTATAGAGCAATTCCGCCGCTGTCTGCGTAGGTTTTAATCCCATCGTCTGCAGAAGTTTATATATAATCTGCGAACATGCAGCTTCGCCGCTGTCAATATAGTAGTAATCACTAAAGCCGCTTTCTCCGAAATTTTCCGCGGCCAAATGATGATCAATGCAAAGAGTTCTCTCACCATTTCTGTACGCATCCACTCGTTTGTTTAATCTGCTTTCATCGCTGCAGTCCACACAGATGCAAAGATTCGGAATGCCGAAGCTCTCCGCATCCTGTATGCAGCAGCCTGTATCCAGAAACCTCAGATACTCCGGAACATCTTCCTCCAAAAGGACGGCCGCCTTTTTACCATGCCCGCGCAGCGTGTCACAAAGGCCGCATGCCGAGCCTATGGCGTCCCCGTCCGGATTTATATGCGGAAAAATCAGGACACTGCCGGCCCCTTGAATGATTTCTCCGATTTCCTGTAATGATGCATTTGCTATCATCTTTCTATTCCTCATCCTCATGGTCAATATCTAAGTCCCGGATAATCTTGGAGATATGTCTTCCATATTCCATGGAATGATCAATCTTAAAAATCAGCTCCGGGGTATGGCGCAGTTTGATCTGATGTCCAATCTCACTGCGGATGAAGCCTTTGGCGCGATTCATCGCATCCAATGTCCTTTGCTGTTCTTCCTGTTCATTTTCCGTCCCTCCGGTACTCAGCACAGAAAGATACACCGTCGCATAGCTTCCGTCACTGGTAACTTCGACTGCCGTAACACTGATCATCGCTGAAAGGCCCGGATCCTTCAGTTCCCGCAGAAGCAACTCGCTTATTATTTTTCGGATTTCCTCACCTAATCGACCCTGTCTGTATCCTTTTCCCATAAGATTACCTTCCTTGCTAATCTCTCTTTATCTCTTCCATTGTGAAGCACTCAATGATATCGCCTTCTTTGATATCATTATAATTTTCAATTCCGATACCGCATTCATATCCCTGAGCCACTTCTCTTGCATCGTCCTTGAATCTCTTGAGTGATGAAATCTTGCCTTCATGGATTACGATGCCGTCGCGAACCAGACGAACCTGTTCATTACGAACCACCTTGCCGCTCGTAACATATGCACCGCCTACAATACCTACACCCGGAACCTTGAATGTATTTCTGATTTCTACCGTTCCCAGAATAACTTCCTTGAATTCAGGATCCAGCATACCCTTCATAGCGTTTTCTACATCATCAATAATGTCATAAATTACGCGATATGTTCTGATTTGAATGCCCTCACGCTCTGCAATGGAACTTACCGCTGCACTCGGTCTTACATTGAAACCTATGACAACAGCATCAGAAGTTCCGGCCAGCATGATATCCGATTCATTGATGGCACCTACACCGGTGTGCACAATCTTAACTCTGACTTTATCATTTGAAAGCTTCTCAAGAGAGGATACGATTGCTCCGACAGAACCCTGTACATCGCCCTTTACAATCAGATTAAGTTCCTTCACCTCACCCTCACGAATCTGGCTGAACAGTTCTTCCAATGTCGTGCTGGAATTTCTTGCCAGAACTTCTTCTCTGAGTTTTTCCTGACGTTTTTCTGCGATATCTCTTGCAAGCTTATCATCTTTAACGGCATTGAACACATCACCTGCATGCGGTACATCGGTCAGACCAAGGATTTCCACTGCCGTTGCCGGTCCTGCCAGACGAATTTTTTCGCCCTTGGCATTGGTCATGAGACGAATCTTACCGGAACATGTACCTGCTACAACACTCATGCCGGCCTTCAAAGTACCGTTGAGTACCAGCAGACTTGCAACCGGACCCTTTGCCTTGTCCAGACGAGCTTCCAGAACTGTACCGAGAGCAAGTCTATCCGGGTTTGCCTTCAGCTCAAGAACCTCCGCCTGAAGCAGAATCATTTCAAGCAGGTTTACGATGCCGTCTCCGGTCTTTGCAGATACCGGCACACTGATTACATCGCCGCCCCAGTCTTCCACCAGAACGCCCTGTTCTGCCAGATCTTTCTTTACGATATCCGGATTTGCACCAGGTTTATCCATCTTATTGATGGCAACGATAATCGGAACGCCCGCCGCTTTAGCATGGCTGATGGATTCAATGGTTTGAGGTTTTACACTGTCATCAGCGGCAACTACCAGAACTGCAATATCCGTCGCATGAGCACCTCTTGCACGCATTGCTGTGAACGCTTCATGTCCCGGTGTATCCAGAAATACAATCTTCTGACCGTTAATTTCAACTTCGGATGCACCGATGTGCTGCGTAATTCCGCCGGATTCCTGCGCCGTCACATGAGTCTTGCGGATTGCATCCAGCAAAGATGTTTTTCCATGGTCTACATGGCCCATAACTGTGATAATCGGAGCTCTCGGCTTCAGATCTTCTTCTTTATCTTCAAAAGATTCAATTCCTTCTTCTTCGGTTTCTTCTTTAATCTTGCCGATGGCAACCTGCAGGCCCATTTCTTCAGCCAGCAGCACTACAGTATCTTCATCCAGGTTCTGATTTACATTGGCCATAACTCCCATCTTCATCAACGTCATGATGATTCGAGATACAGTTGTCTTCGTCTGTTCTGCAAATCCCGCTACGGTAATCGGAACGTTGATCATAATCGTTCCTACCGGCAGTTCTACAACTTCCGCTTCCGGTTCCGGTGCAGCCTTCGGCTTGCTGTGTTTTTTATTTCTTACCTGTTTTTCCAGAGACTGCGGCTTGCCGCCTTTACGTCCTCCGCGTTCCAGCTTGGAAAACTTATCGTGTTCCTTATCCTTGCCTTTCTTTTCACTTCTGTGTGAAGAAGGCTTGGTTGCTACCGCATCACCTGCAGAGTCGTCTCTTCTTTGAGCAGGTCTGCCGCTGCGTTCCTGACCCGGACGTCCGTCCTTCTTTTCACCGGGTTTACCGCCTTTGCGATCAAACGGTTTTCGATCGCCGTGCTTCTCGTTCTTGTGTTCACCGTTTCTGCGCTCATGACCCGCATTCCGTTTCTTTTCCTCGGCTTTCTTCTCTTCCTGACGTTTTTCGCGAGCTGCTGCACGACGTTCTGCAGCTTCTGCTTCTTCTCTCCTCACGTCTTCCGCTCTCTTTATAACCTTTAAACGCGTCTGTCTTCTTGGCATTGTCGGTTTCTTTTCTTCTGTTTTTTCCTGTTTCACTTCTGTTTTGCTCTCTATCGGCTTTGCGGCAACTTCTTTAATTTCTTTAGCAGGTTCAGCTTTCGCTGCATTTTGCTGTGCTTCTGCAGTTGCGGCTGTTTTCGCTTTTGCTTCTGATTCCGTCTGTTTTGTTTCTGATTCGAGCTGTTTCGCAGCCTGTTCCTCTGCGAGTCTCTTTTCCAGCATGGATTTTGATACAACCGGCTTGCCTTCCGGCGGTTTTGGTCTTCCTTCGACTTCTTTCGATACAATCGGCTTGCCTGCCGGCGGCTTTGCGGTCATCCTTGCAGCCGGCTTTTCAGCAGTCTTAACCATTTTCTTTTTTTCCGGCAGTTTTATATTGGCAGCCTTAACTGTAACCTTGGGGCTGTCATTTTTCTTTTCTGCATCGGATTTTTTCGTTCTGGTACGCACTACCTTCGTTTCCGTATGCGTACCTCCTTTAAGAATTGTATTTTTTACAGCAGTGGTATCAATGTCCGAAAGATTATCACCAACCCCGGACACTTCTATTCCCATGGCTTTCGCTTTTTCAAGAACCTCATCACCGTTCAGATTCAGTTCTTGCGCCAAATCCTTTATTTTCATACACACTTCCTCCTTACTGCCCTCTGATGGACTCTTTCTGTTCTGACTCCCGTTTGATTTCCTTAATGATTGCTTCTGCAAAGCCTGCATCGCATACTGCAAACACATTTCTTCCGGAAGTTCCCACAGCATGCGACATTTCATCGCTGCTGCCGTATTCGATATATTTTACTCCGCACTTTCGGATTTCCTTCATGATTTTTTTTCGGCTGTTTTCCGCTATATCCTCGGCCAGAATCATCAGCTTCACCTTACCTTTTGCCATTGCAAAAGTACATGTATTGACGCCTGTCAAAAGGTTTCCCGATTTCTTTGCAAATCCCAGATAGCTAATCACCTTTTTGTTCATATGTCATCAGCTCCTCGAAAATTTCATTCAGCCGTTCCTGCGAGATTTCCACATCAAAGTTTCTCTGCAGTGCGCGCCGCTTTCGTGCTTTTTCCATACACTCCCGGTTAGGGCAAAGGTATGCGCCCCTTCCTTTTGCCTTGCCGCTGAAATCCACACTGAGATTTCCCTCATAACATGCAATTCTCACCAGGCTGTTCTTTGGTTTGGATTCCATGCAGCCCGCACATCTTCGCATTGGGATTTTTTTATTCTTCAATCTCATCGCCCCTATCTGCGTCATCGTCTTCTGCATATTGGATGCCTTCATTCTCTGCATCGCCGGCTTCTTCAGGCTCTGAGGCTTCTTCTGCAGTCTCGGCAGCCTCCATGACTTCCTCAATCACTGCCTCTTCATCATCCTCCGTATACCGGATATCATCCTCATATTCCTCAAAGTCCTCATCCTCATATACTTCAACTTCTTCCACATATTCCGGCCCGTCGAAATATTGAGTATGACTCTTAATATCTATTTTCCATCCGCAGAGCTTAGCAGCCAGTCTTACATTCTGTCCTTCCTTGCCGATTGCCAAAGAAAGCTGATAATCCGGGACAACTACCGTTGCCGCTTTTTCTTCCTCATCAATAAGAACCTTTTCCACCTTGGCAGGGCTCAGAACATTCTTAATCAGAATATGCGGATCTTCATCCCACGTAGTGATATCTATTTTTTCTCCGAAAAGTTCATCCACAATGTTCTTGACGCGGCTTCCTCCGGTACCAACGCAAGCGCCTACCGGATCCACGTTTTCATCTTCCGTATACACGGCAATCTTCGTCCTGGAACCGGCCTCGCGTGCGATACTCTTGATTTCTACCGTACCGTCTTCGATTTCAGGCACCTCCAGCTCAAAAAGCTTTTCCACAAAGCCCGGATGAGTTCTGGAAAGAAAAATCTGCGGACCCTTTGTACTCTTTCTTACGTCCATGATATATGCTTTAATTCTGTCATTGACTTTATAACGCTCGCCTGAAGCCCTTTCGCCTGCCACCAGGATACCCTCGGTATTACCCATATTGACGAAAATTGTCTCATTGCTGATTCTCTGAACTATCCCTGTAATCAACTCGCCCTGACGGTTTATGTAATTATCGAATATCATGCCGCGTTCCGCTTCTCTGATTCTCTGAACAACAACCTGTTTAGCGGTCTGCGCTGCAATGCGTCCGAAGTCCTTCGGCGTCACCTGATATTCCACCACATCACCGATCTGATATCTCGGATCGATTTCCAGAGCTTCCTGCAAAGAAATCTCAGTAAACTCATCTTCCACCTCATCTACGACATCCCTGCGCATAAGAACGTCTACATCACCGTCTTCGCGATCTATGTTCACTCTCACATTCTGAGAAGTTCCGTAGTTTTTCTTATATGCGGAAACAAGTGCCGATTCAATTGCTTCAATCAGAACATCTTTTGAGATTCCCTTTTCTTTTACTAAATCATTGATCGCATTGATGAATTCCTTATTCATTTAATTTTTCCTCCCACTTTAGAAAATAACTGCCAGTTTTGCTTTTGCAATTTCAGCAAACTGCAGATGCCATTCTTTTCCATCTGAATCCTGCACTTTAATGGATTCCTCATCCGTTTCCTGCAAAACTCCCTGTATGTTTTTTGTACCGTCTTTGCCTTTATAGAGGCGAATTTCCACCTCACTGCCTATGTATCTGCGGTAGTGCTCCGGTTTAATCAGTTCCCGGTCCATGCCCGGCGAAGAAACCTCTAAATAATAGTTTTGTTCTACCGGATCAGCTTCATCCAGTTTCTCGCTCAAGAATCTGCTCACTTTTTCGCAGTCTTCCGTCCCGATATAGCCTTCACCCTCCGGTTTATCTATATAGATTCGAAGAAACCAGTCCTTGCCTTCTTTCACAAATTCAGAATGATACAATTCCAGTCCTGCATCCTGCAAAAATCCGGAAAGCAGCTCATCAGCCAGAACTGTTATTTTTTTCTTTGCCATAAAAAACTCCTCTTGCTCTACTGACAAAATGAAAGAGTGGGCGATTTACCCACTCTTACTCGAATTACTTAGGTTTGATATTCTTATATTATCATAAGAATATTGGAATTTCAAGGGGGTTTATTGGGTTTTTAGCATAGATTCAATCAGGATTTCGTCAATATAACGATCACTCTTTCAAGAATTTCACGCCGAAAAGAAACTTAAGAAAATTGCTTGTGACGGCGATTGTGCTGTGCTATAATTATATTGCGTTTGGGGCATTAGCTCAGCTGGGAGAGCGCAAGGTTCGCAATCTTGAGGTCAGGGGTTCGATCCCCCTATGCTCCACCAATTTCAACGTTTAAGCCTTTGAAATTTCAATCTTTCAGAGGCTTTTTAATTTCTTTTATGATTCCCAATTTATATCGATATTTCCCGATATCCCCTGTACTTTTGTGCAAAAGTCATTAAAAAGTCGTTTAATTTTTTTCGATGCAAATAAAAAAGAGCAGGGTTTAATTTTTCTCCTGCTCCAAATCGTCGATACACGTCACTATACCGCTTAGGATGAATTTCTGGAAAATTATAGGTGCTTTTTCATCCCAAACACCTCACGCAGCAAAAAAAGCAGATGATTTTACTAAGAAAATCATCTGCTTTTTAGTTTCAAAATATTATCTATTCCTACCCAAACAAGCTGATCTGCGCGGTCTCCGGCAGGCCGTCCAGAACGCCGTGCTGGCGCAATTCATCGATGGCGGATTTGTTGACTTTTCCGCGATCTGCAATATCCTCCACCGTCTCATACGGTCTTCTGTTGTATTCCTCCGCAAACTGCTTTGCAGCTCCTTCACCGACACCTGTGATTGCGACAAACGGCAGCAGCACCTTGCCTTCATGAGCCAGGAAACGCAGCGGATCTGAAATTCCCAGACGCGCCGGTGCGAACTCGTAACCGCGAGCGCACATCTCGTAGGCAACCTCCAAAACCGGGATTTCATCTTCTTCCTTTTTTGCAGCATCCTTGCCCTTGCGCAGTATTTCATCCATCCGATCCAGGATCGCATCCTTACCCTTGAGGATGACTTTTTCATCGAAATAAGCCACTTTGGCGGTAAAGTACACCGCATAAAATGCCACCGGATAATACACCTTATAATAAGCAATTCGATTGGACATCATAACATAAGCCACCGCATGAGCCCGCGGGAACATGTACTTGATTTTTTTACAGGACTCGATATACCACTCCGGCACGTCATTTTCGCGCATGAGATTTTCCTGCTCTTCCGTAAGGCCCTTCCCCTTGCGGACCTTTTCCATGATGGTAAACGCATCCTTATTCGGCACGCCCTTAAGCCGCAGATAGTTCATGATGTCATCTCGGGTTGAAATAGCATCCTTCATGGTCGCCGTACCGCTTACAATCAGTTCCTGCGCATTGCCCAGCCACACATCTGTTCCGTGAGAAAATCCGGATATCCGCACCAGATCCGCAAAAGCCGCCGGCTTGGTATCGTCCAGCATCTGCCGAACGAACTTTGTTCCGAATTCCGGTATTCCATAGCTTCCGTGAACAAACCGGTAATCGGGATCCTTTATGTCGAGGCCTTCAATACCGTTGAATATGCTCATGACCTTGTCATCCCGAATCGGCACATCCTGCGGATCCAGCCCCGTCATATCCTGCAGCTGGCGAATCATTGACGGTGCATCGTGACCGAGAATATCCAGTTTCAGCAGATTCTTATCGATGGAGTGATAGTCAAAATGAGTCGTAATGATATCCGACTTCACATCGTTAGCCGGATGCTGCACCGGACAGAATTCATAAATTTCATGCCCATCCGGCACAATAATAACCCCTCCCGGATGCTGTCCCGAAGTTTTCTTAACACCTGTGCAGCACTCCGTCAGCCTCTCTATCTCAAACTTATTTACACTAATCTCACGCTCTTCAAAATACCTCGCCACATAGCCGTAAGCGATTCGATCCTTGACCGCACTGATTGTTCCGGCTTTGTATACGTTTTCCTTGCCGAAAATTTCTTCTACGTATTTCTGTGCCGTTCCCTGATATTCTCCTGCAAAGTTCAGGTCGATATCCGGTTCTTTATTTGCCTCAAATCCCAAAAATGTTTCGAACGGAATCGTGAATCCCTCTTTTTTATATGGGGTTCCGCATTCCGGACAGACTTTATCCGGCATATCCACGCCGCAGTCATAGGTCTCCTTATCGCCCCATTCCAGGTGTTTGCAATTGGGACAAAGGTAGTGCGGCGGCAGTGGATTTACCTCAGTAATTCCGGACATAGTAGCTGCAAAGGACGATCCCACGGATCCTCTCGAGCCTACCAGATAACCGTCCGAAAGTGATTTCTTTACCAGCAGCTCCGCCGACCGATACATGACAGCATAGCCGTTATCGATGATGGAGTTGAGTTCCTTGTCCAATCTGTCCCGGATTTCCTGCGGCAGCGGTGAGCCGTACATATCGGCTGCCCGTTCTTCACATGCTTTTCGCAGGTCTTCCTCCGCCCCTGCAATCTTCGGCGGGAATTTGCCGTCCGGCACCGGCATCATGGTTTCGATTTCATCGGCGATTTTGTTCGTGTTGGTAATGACCACTTCATAAGCCTTTTCCTCGCCCAGATACATGAATTCCTCCATCATTTCATCCGTGGTTCGGAAATATAAGCCCTCGTCACCCTCGACATCCTTAAAGCCCTGCCCTGCCATAATAATCCTGCGGTACAATGCTTCCTCCGCATCAAAATAGTGAGCATCACATGTGGCTACAACCGGTTTGTTATACCGTTCACCAAGTGCGATGATTCTGCGGTTGATTTCCCGCAGCGCCTCTTCATCTTTTACATGTCCTCCTTCGATTAAAAATCTGTTATTAATCAATGGCTGGATTTCCAGATAATCATAGAATTCCACCAGGCGCTTCAGTTCCTCTTCACTTTCCTCGTGAAGAACCGCCTGATACACCTCGCCTGCCTCGCATGCCGATCCGATGATTAAGCCCTCCCGATACTTTGTGAGCACGGATTTAGGCATCCGCGGCTTTTTATAAAAATAATTAAGATGAGACATTGAAACCAGCCTGTACAGGTTCTTCAGTCCCGTTCTGTTTTTAGCAAATACGATAACGTGATTGGTCGGACGACCTTTGTAGTTGATGGTTCCATCCTCTGCAATCAGATCCTTATCTTCCAGAAGATACCCCTCGCATCCGTACAGAATCTTAATGTCCTTACCTGCATGTGATGCTTCCGGGAACGCCTGCACTACGCCGTGATCTGTGATGGCAACCGCCCTGTGTCCCCACTTTTCGGCGGTTTTAACCATTCGTTTTGTATCATTGAGTCCGTCCATGGCGCTCATCTTGGTATGAGCATGCAGTTCCACCCGCTTCTGCGGATAGGTATCCATTCGCTCTTTTTTCTCCGTCTTTTCAATGCTGTCTGCCATGATGACCGTACAATTGTCAAATCGATCCCACTGAGCCTGCCCTTTGATTTTCACGCCGTCTCCTGCACTCAGATAACTATCGATATCATCCCATTTCTGGTTGACTACAAATGCCTTTATGCATATGCTTGTTCGCTTATCCGTCACAAACAAGGTTACCAGTTTGCTGTCATTCTTGGTTGTCCTGGAGTCCTTTCTGAATAACTCACCTTCAATACATACCGTTCCGCTCTCTGAATTAACCTGCCCGATGGATAAAAAAGGGCCATAGACAGCAGATCCCATGATTACATTTCCTTTAACCGGAACATAACCTCGTTTTTTTCGCTTGAAGCCTCCCTGCCCGCTGCCGAATCCCGAGCTTGAATTACCTCCGTTAAATTCACTTCCAAATCCTCCGGATTCTTTTGCAAAGCCGCCTCCGGCGCTGTTTTCCTTCGCAGCGGAACGGCTGCCCCTCGCCTGTCTCTGTTTTGCAAATTCATCTCTTTGTTCCTCAACCGCACGGCGTTCCTTTTCTTCCACGTGCAGTCCCGCTTTTTTATATACATCCACATGATTCTCAAAAACTACCTTTGCGTCAAGCTTCAGGTCACGCTTAAGCAGTTTCTGAAATTCCGCCGCCACATCACGATTGAGAATCTGAACCGAAAGTTCTCCGAGAGCGTAGATAGTCAGAATGCCGTTTTCAAAACGGCAGCTTTCACTTTCAATGGTTCTTGTCACATGTGCATATCTGCCGTTAACAATCCCTATCATATGACCTATATACAGCGGCAGAGCCTCTTCAACGGTCTGTTTTAAATCGCTGTATGAAATCTTCAGATGAACATCTTCAATTCCCGGCAGCTGCGCCGTCAGACTTCGTTTGAACAAATCCAACTGCTCTGCGGGCAACACAAAATTAAGGTCCATTTCCAGTTCCAGCACCTTGCTTTCCTGCAGAAATACAGCATGCTTTACTTCCGCTTTCAGATGTTCCTTTTCATAATCTCCCAGTTTCGAAAAATCAATTGAATTTTCCAGTATTTTTATCATATTCTCCTGCCAGTTTAATAATTTCATCTGCGATAGCATCTTCCGGTACGGTCTTTAAAATCTCACCGCCGGAAAAAATTACGCCTTTTCCTTTGCCGCATGCAACGCCAAGATCTGCACTCCTTGCTTCCCCCGGTCCGTTTACGGCGCAGCCCATAACAGCTATCTTAATGCCGAAAACTCCTTTATCCGTCACTTCGTGCAGACGTTTTTCGATACTTTCCGCGATCTTTTCCAGATTGACCTCCGTCCTGCCGCAGGTCGGGCAGGAAACAATCTCAACAGCATCTTTTCGGAGCCCCAGAGCCGCCAGCAGCTCCTTTGCAAAAATTACTTCTTCCACCGGATTCGCCGTCAACGAAACGCGCATAGTATCCCCTATGTCCGCAAGCAGCAATGCGCCAATACCGGCCGCTGATTTGATTTTACCGCGAGACGGTGTTCCCGCTTCCGTAACCCCTATGTGAAGCGGATAATTCGATCTCTCGTTTACGATTTTATATGCCTCATAGTTCATCTTGACATCGGATGATTTTAAAGAAATCACGATGTCATCAAAATCATATTTTTCCAGCAGTGAAACATTCCGCAGTGCGCTTTCCGCAAGACCTTCCGCCGTCACCTTGCCGTAATGCCGCAGAATATCTTTTTCAAGCGATCCGGAGTTAACTCCGACGCGAATCGGAATTTTATATTCCTTTGCCAGATTCACAACTTCCTTTACCTTTTCCTCTGAACCGATATTCCCCGGATTGATGCGGATTTTATCCATGCCTGCACGAATTGCCTCAAGCGCAAGCCGATAGTCAAAATGAATATCGGCTACCAGCGGCAGGTCTGTCTGTTTTCGGATTTCATGCAGTGCCCGGGCTGCTTCCATATCCGGTACTGCCATCCGCACAATCTGGCAGCCGGCTTCCTCCAGACGCCTAATCTGTTCCATTGTCGCCTTAACGTCGGCTGTCGGTGTATTGGTCATGGACTGAACGGAGATCGGCGCACCGCCTCCTATCTTCACATTTCTGCACATTACAGCTTTCTTGTCACTCATCCGCTATCACCTCATATTAAAACGTTCTGTATCCAACTTATTATTACCTTTTATGAAAAAATCGGTACGACAAACCGCATGATATCATTCCATGTCACATATACCATCAGCAGCAGCAGCAGCATAATTCCTATGAAATGAACCTTGCCTTCCATTTCGTCCGTCATATGTTCTCCCGTAATCTTGCGAATCACCAGAAACAAAAGTCTTCCGCCATCCAGTGCCGGAAACGGCAGCAGATTCATTACCGCAAGATTCAGGCTCAAAAGCGCCGACAGATAAATTACATAAACAGTCCCTGCCTTAGCGGAATCGTTGACTGCATATACGATTCCCACCGGGCCGGAAAGTTCCTTGACGGATGCCTTTCCCGTCACCAGTTTTTTGAGAATATCGTACATCATGACAGTCATTGTGCCTGTACTTTTCACTCCGGTTACCGTGCCTTTAATAATATTGTGCCTCACCTCCGGCACGATGCCGATTTTGCTGCGCTGAGCTTTCTTATCGTATTCCACCCGAGATTCAACGGTCAACGTTTCATCATCACGCAGCACTTTCACGGAAACGGTTTCCGCCTTGGTCTGTCCAACTGCCGTCAGTAAATCATTCCATTCATTGATTTCCTTATCATCTACATAAAGAATTTCATCTCCTGCCTTGATTCCGGCTTCATATGCAGGAGATCCATCCTGCACCTGCCCGATTGTCGTCGTCGGCTGCCCCGACCATGTTGCGATTATAGTCAATAGCAATACCGCCGTCAAAAGATTCATTAACGGCCCGGCAGCGAGAACGCAAGCTCTCTGCCATGCAGGTTTATTGTTAAAAGCCCTGCTGTCCTCAGAATCCTCATCTTCACCCTCCATGGCGCAATATCCGCCGATAGGCAATATTCTCAGTGAATACTGAGTCTCTCCCTTTTGGCGTTTGAAAATCAGCGGTCCCATCCCGAGTGAAAACTCATTAACCTTGACACCGCAGGCTTTGGCAACAATAAAATGGCCGAATTCATGAACGAATATCAGCACACAGAATATGATAATGGCGTAAATTATCGTCATATGGTTCCTCCGTTATATGCTCTGTCTAACCAACATCCTCACGTCTTCTCTTCCCCTCATATCTTCTTCAAGAATTCCTTCCAAATTCAGATTTTTCTTTGTCTGATGCTTTTCCATCATTTGAATCAGATAATTCTGTATATCAATAAACCGAATCTTTCCATGAAGGAACAGATCCACCAGAACTTCATTTGCTGCGTTAAGCACCACCGGACAGCTTCCGCCTTCCCTGCAGGCATCGTAAGCCAAATCTATGGTTTTAAATACATCCGGATCCGCAGGATAGAATGTCATGCCATCCTTTAATGCAAATAAATCCAACGGCTCCGTCATATCCGAAAGGTCCATCCGATCGGGATAGGAAAATGCATATGCAATCGGGATTCTCATATCCGGATTGCCCATCTGTCCGATAACCGAAGAATCCATATATTCCACCGCCGAATGAAGAATACTCTGAGGATGCACCACTACCTGAATTTTCTCCAGCGGCACATCGAAGAGCCATCTTGCTTCAATAACTTCCAGCCCCTTATTCATCATTGTCGCTGAATCTATTGTAATCTTGCTTCCCATAGACCAGTTGGGATGTTTCAATGCCTGTTCAAGCGTTACCTGCTCAAGCTGCTTCAGACTGTATCCGCGAAACGGTCCGCCGGACGCCGTCAAAAGAATCCTGCGAATCCCATTGTGCCGGTTTCCCTGCAGGCTTTGAAAAATAGCACTGTGCTCACTGTCTACCGGCAGCATGGCAACCCCGTGCTTTTTTACCGCATCCATCACCAGCCGACCGCCTGCAACCAACGTTTCCTTGTTTGCAAAGGCAATATCCTTACCGCTTTCGATAGCAGCCATGGTCGGTTCCAGTCCTTTCATACCCATTAAAGAATTGAGCACCATATCGCATCCTTCCATGGACGCAATGGTTTTTAACCCTTCAGCGCCGCAGAAAACCTCCAGCTTCGGATACTTGCCGGCAAGTTCCTTTGCATCATCCTCTTCCTTTACCGCAACAGCTTCAGGTGAAAAAGCCTCAATCTGCCTGCAAAGCAAAGAAAGGCTCTTTGCACAAGAAAGAGCCGCCACTTTAAATTTATCTTGATTATGTGCGATTACATCCAGCGCCTGAGTTCCGATGGAACCGGTGCTGCCCAGAATCGAAATTTTTTTCATATCCTTAAACCTCTATGCCGCATATCCGATTACAAGTACTATATAATAATATACCATCGGGCCGGTAAACAATACGCTGTCAAATCTGTCCAGAATACCACCGTGTCCCGGAATCAGGTGACCATAGTCTTTAATTCCCATCTTCCGCTTAAAAATGGATGCTGTCAAATCACCGAACTGTGATACGATTCCGCCCAGCACTCCGATAATCAGGCAGTGTACCAAAAGGTCCGGCATGAAGAACCAACCGAACAGTCCGCTTAAAATCACGCTTCCAAGCACGCCTCCCACGGAACCCTCGATGGTTTTCTTAGGGCTGATATGCGGACACAATTTGTGTTTTCCAAGCAGATATCCCGAAAAATATGCCATGATATCAGTTCCGAACGCCGTAATAACTATAAGCCACAGCATGAGTCCGTAATCTCCCGCCTGCTCAACCAGCGTTACGTGGAACGAAAAGAACACTACGTAGAAAATGCCGGTGATGGTTGCCATGGCATCTTCCAGCTTCCGATGTTCAATATTGAACAGGTACAAAAGACTGATCAGCATAACGCCGAACATCCAGAGCATATACCACTCTGCCTTGATTCCCGTTAAATTGATTGCGTAAAGAGCAATTGCCGCAGCCACTGCAATCCCGTAATTGGGTTTCACGCCCATCGCATGGAATCCATTGTAAAACTCCCGAACTCCCATGATGCCGATGAGAAAACATGCTGCTGTCAGCACATATCCGCCGAAGTACAGAATTGCCAGGAGCGGAATCATTACAAGTCCTGAAATTATTCTTGTTTTCATACGTTATCTTCCTCCAAACCGTCTGTCTCTGCTCTGATACTCTTCAATCGCTTTTTCGTATTCTTCAGGCGTAAAATCCGGCCAAAGCGTATCGGTAAACACCAGCTCACTGTATGCGCCCTGCCACAGCAGGAAATTGGAAAGCCGCAGTTCACCGCTGGTACGGATAATCAGTTCCGGATCCGGCACGTTTGAATGATTTATTCCCGTAAAAAGTTCGGATCCAATCATATCTTCCGTGATTTCCTCGGGCTGCAAAGTTCCGTCCGCCGCTTTTTTCGCCAGTGCCTCGACTGCACGGCGGATTTCATCTCTGCCTCCGTAATTCAATGCGATATTAAACTGCAGTCCCGTATTGTCTTTCGTTTCTTCCAGAGTTTTTTTCAGACTCCCGACTGCATCCTTAGGCAATGTACTGTAATCCCCCAGCACCTGCACTTTGACGTTATTTTCGACCAGTTCTTTCAGATCGCTGTCAACATAGGCAACCAGCAGCTTGAAAATTCCGGACACCTCCGCCAGAGAGCGCTTCCAGTTTTCTGTGGAAAACGCGTATACCGTCAGATACTTTATTCCCAGTTTATCTGAATGATTCACTATTTTTTTCATGGCCTTCATACCGGCATTATGTCCTGCCAGACGCGGGAGGCCTCGTTTTTTTGCCCATCTGCCGTTGCCGTCCATAATAATGGCAACATGTCCGGGCATTCTCTCTTGATCGAGCATACAATATCCTCACTCATACACGCATGCCGCTGACTAGCAGCGGCAAACTTTGATTTTCTAAAATTATACTTCCAGGATTTCTTTTTCTTTCTCTTCTACGATTTTATCTATTTCCTTAATCGCCTTGTCTATCAGCTTCTGGATATCATCCATGGTACCCTTGGCATCATCTTCCGTGAAGTCACCGGCTTTCTCCAGTTTTTTCACTTTATCATTGGCATCTCTTCTGAGATTTCTGACAGCAACTTTGCTCTCTTCGCCCATTTTCTTAACGACTTTATTGAGTTCCTTTCTTCTTTCTTCCGTTACCTGCGGTATCTGCAGACGAATCACCTTGCCATCGTTTATAGGGTTGATTCCGATGTTTGCTGCGTTGATTGCGCGTTCAATTTCAGGAATACTCTTCGGATCAAACGGTGAAATCATCAGCGTTCTTGGATCCGGAACCGAGATGTTTGAAAGTGCTTTCAGCGGTGTCGGAGAGCCGTAATAATCAACGGTTACCTTATCTACCAGCGCTGCATTGGCACGTCCTGCTCGTACTGTATCCAGTTCTTCTTTTAAAACATGTAAACTTTTTTCCGTTTTTGCTTTCAGTGCATTAATATCAAAATCACTCATCTTCCTACCTCCGAAATTATCTTACGATAGTACCTATCTTTTCGCCGCAAACGGCTTTCATTACATTACCTTCTTCTGCCAGTGCAAATACATGAATTGCGATATTGTTGTCTCTGCACAGTGATGCTGCGGTTGAATCCATAACCTTCAAATCCTGTTCCAGAACTTCCTTATGCGTCAGAGACTCATAGCGGACGGCATTCAGGTTGGTTTCCGGATCATCGGAATATACCGCATCCACCTTCTTGGCCAGGAGGATTACTTCCGCATCGATTTCCGCCGCACGCAAAGCCGCTGTCGTGTCCGTTGAGAAGAACGGATTGCCGGTTCCTGCCCCGAAAATAACCACTTTGCCATGATTCAAATGGCTTATAGCCTTTCTTCTGACATAAGGCTCTGCCACTTCGCGCATTTCTATAGCTGTCTGCACTCTGGTCGGCAGACCCTCCGCCTCAAATGCATCCTGCAGCGCCATAGCATTCATAACCGTCGCCAGCATACCCATGTAATCCGCTGTCGCGCGATCCATGCTCTTGCTGGTTCTGCCTCTCCAGAAGTTTCCGCCGCCGACTACAACCGCGACCTGCACTCCCATCTCCGTAATCTCTTTTACCTGCCGTGCTACTTTCTTAAGCATTTCCTCGTTGATACCGAAATGGTCATCTCCGGCCAAAGCTTCTCCGCTTATTTTCAAGAGTACACGTTTGTATTTTGCCTCCATAATAAACTCCTTTATCTACTTTTCAATTCTGGCATTTATTATAACACAAGATAAACGTATATGCTATAATGAAGACAAAATTAGTGTGCATCTGAATGGAGGATTCGTATGTATCATCTGCCTGACTGTTTTTATGATATCAATCTGCTTTCTGTATCCCTGCGGCTGATTCTGGCGCTGCTATTCGGCGGCATCATAGGTCTCGAACGCGGCTCCAACCGGCATCCCGCCGGATTTCGAACCCATATTCTCGTCTGCGTCGGCGCTGCTCTCGCCATGATGACCAATCAGTTTATTCTGCAGGAATTCGATACAGGTGATCCTGCTCGTCTCGGCGCACAGGTCATTACCGGAGTCGGCTTCCTGGGCGTTGGAACCATCCTCGTGACAGGCCGCCATAAAATTAAGGGACTTACTACAGCAGCAGGGCTTTGGGCTTCCGCATGCCTCGGACTTGCTATCGGCATCGGCTTTTATTCCGGCGCTATCGTAGCCGCTCTGATTATCTTCATCAGTCTGACTTTACTGCCCCGCATGGAAAATTATTTCTATTACCGCTCACGCGTACTGGAAGTTTATGTGGAAGTTGACAGCCCGGAACACTACCGTAAGGTCACACGCTATATACGTTCCATCGAAGCCACCTTCGTTGAATCGCACATTATCCAGACCACTCCGGTGACAAGCGGTGCCATCGCTCTGAATCTCTCAGCTATTTTACCTAAAAAAATAAGCCGCCAGGAAGCTCTGGCGGCCATTGAATCCATGGATGGTATTCTCCTCGTCGAGGAAATTTAATTCACGGGGAACGGACTTATTTCATCCGTTCCTGCTTAATTTTGTGATCTATAACATGCCGCTTGGCAAGCTCTGCCGTCACATCCTGCAATGTGATGCCCTGTTCCACCATCATAACCATCAGATGATATGCCAGATCGGCAACTTCGTATATAGTCTCCTCCTTGTCATTCTTCGCCCCTGCGATGATAACTTCGGTGGATTCTTCTCCGACTTTTTTCAAAATCTTATCCATTCCTTTTTCAAAGAGATAAGTAGTATAGCTGCCTTCCTTAGGCTGAGTTTTTCTTCCTTCAATCAACTCGTATAAACCTTTATATGAAAAAGGTGTTTCCTCCGGATTCATATATTCGACATTGAAAAAGCAGCTCTCCGCTCCGGTATGGCATGCCGGGCCGTTTTTAATGACTTCCACCACCAGAGCGTCATTGTCGCAGTCCGAAACTATGCTGACTACTTTCTGCTTGTTTCCGCTGGTTTCTCCTTTTCTCCAAAGCTCCTGCCGGCTTCTGCTGTAGAAACAGGTGTATCCTTCATTTACTGTAATCTCCAGAGATTCCCGGTTCATATACGCCACCGTCAGAACCTCCTTCGTATAATAATCCTGTACCACTGCAGGCACAAGTCCTTTTTCATCAAATTTAATCTTATCGAAATCCATTTCTGCACCTCCTGCTACAGACGCACTTCCACGCCCTGCTCCTTTAAATATTTTTTCAAATCCGCAATTCTTATTTCCTTGTAATGAAAAATGCTGGCTGCCAGACCTGCATCCATGCCCTCATGAGAAAACAGTTCTGAGAAATCCTCCATCCTGCCGGCACCGCCGGAGGCGATAATCGGCACGTTGACCCGCGCCGCGATGGCATCCAGAAGCTCCAGATCAAATCCGCCTTTGACGCCGTCGGTATCGATGCTGTTGACTACCAGCTCACCGGCACCGCTGCTGACACCGTCAACAGCCCACTCGAGTGCATCGATTCCCGTGTTTTCACGTCCTCCTTTTGCAAACAGGCGAAATACTCCGTCAACCCGCTTGATATCCATACTCAGTACCACGCACTGATCGCCGTATTTCTTTGCCGCCTGTTCTATAATACCCGGATTACGGATGGCTCCACTGTTGACGCTGACCTTATCCGCTCCGCATTTCAGAACCCGATCAAAATCCTCCAGCGTATTGATGCCTCCGCCGACTGTCAGCGGAATAAAGATCTCAGAGGCCACCTTTCTCAGAATATCCGTAAACAGCCCCCGCTCCTCCACGCTTGCGGTAATATCGTAAAAGACCAGTTCATCGGCTCCTTCACGGTTGTAAAACCTGGCCATTTCCACCGGATCCGATACATCCTGAATTCCTTCAAAATTCTTTCCTTTTACTACTCGTCCGTTCCTCACATCAAGGCACGGAATGATACGTTTTGTAATCATAATCCACCTTCCTAACGAGCTTTCTCATGTATTATTCCGCCAGTTTCACAGCACGAGAAAGATCCAATGCTCCGCTGTAAATTGCTTTGCCTAAAATTGCGGCAGAAACTATCGTCTTTAACTCTGTGATTTCACGTTCGAAACTGATTCCTCCGGATGCGGTTACTTCCAGGCCTTCTATCTCCTGCAGCTTCCGGTAAGCATCCATATTGGTCCCCTCCAGACCGCCGTCTTTGGAAATATCCGTGTAAATCACCGTTTTCACACCTATTCCCCGAAGATAACGACAAAATGAAAAGCTCTCTTGATCGGTAATCTCTTTCCATCCATTGACAGCCACATAGCCGTCTCTGGCATCTACACCAACCGCTATCTTTTCTCCGTATTCCGCAACCATCTTCTTTAGAAATTCCGGTTCTTTAACAGCAGCCGTGCCCAAAATCACACGGTCCACTCCCAGCTCCAGATACTGCCTGATTCGCTCCTCGTCCCTGATGCCTCCGCCGACTTCCACGAAAAGATCCACTTCTTCCACAATGCGCCGGATTGTCTCAAAATTCACCAGCTGCCCGTCCTTTGCACCATCCAGATCCACAAGATGCAGACAAGAAGCCCCTTTTTCCTTAAAGCTGCGTGCCACATCCACCGGATCCTCGCTGTATACAGTCATCTGATCGTAATCACCCTGATAGAGACGAACCGCCTTGCCGTCCCTAAGATCAATAGCGGGAAAAATCTTCATTGCCTTCTACACCTCCATAAACGCTTTCAACATCTTCAAGCCGGCTTCTCCGCTCTTTTCAGGATGAAACTGAGTTCCATATACCTTGCCGCTGCGCACCGCACCTGTAATTGTAACGCCGTATTCCGATACTGCAATCGTACTTTCCCTGCAGTCCGTTCCGTAAAAACTATGAACATAGTACACATGGTCTCCAGGATTGTTATAGCGAAACAGCGGCTCATTTTCATCGAACTGCAGAGCGTTCCATCCGATATGAGGCACCTTCAGGCCTTTAATTCCCTTCTTTTTTAAATCATCGTCGATTGACGCTATTTTCCCTTTAATCAATCCCAGACCTTTATGTGTTCCGTATTCATGACTTTCTTCAAATAAAAGCTGCATTCCCAGACAGATTCCCAAAAGCGGTTTTCCGCCTTCCGTTTGTTTTATTATTGTGTCCACAAGACCGGTTTGATCCAGTTTTTCTTTTGCATCCGCAAACGCTCCCACGCCCGGCAGTATAATGCGGTCCGCGGCTTCTATATCTTCTTTTTCTCCCGTCACCTTCACATCCGCTCCCAGATATCTAAGCGAAGCGGTGAGCGAAAACAGGTTTCCTACTCCATAGTCGATTACAGCAATCATCTATAACACTCCTTTAGTGGAAGGGATCTCATCCGCATACTCTTCTTCAATGGCACATGCCTGACGCAGCGCCCTTCCCAATCCTTTAAAGACACCTTCGATAATATGATGGGTATTATCCCCTGCCAGCATTTTTATATGAACGGTCAAGCCCATTTCCCTGGCCAGCGCCAATATGAATTCCTTCACCAGTTCCGTATCGAAATCGCCGACCTTTTCAGTCGGGATTTCCACATCGAAGTTAACGCTGCATCTGCCGCCGACATCAACAGCTGTCAGGATTAAAGCCTCATCCATCGGCAGGAGCATGCTCCCATAGCGATAGATTCCCTTTTTATCTCCCAGCGCTTCACGGAATGCACGCCCCAGCGCAATCCCGATATCCTCCACCGTGTGGTGATAATCCACGTTGGTATCACCCTTGCAGTCGATGGCGATATCAAACCGGCCGTGACGGGTAAACAGCTCCATCATGTGATTGAAAAAACCGCACCCCGTATCTATTTCATACGCACCGGTTCCATCCACTTCCAACGCCAGTATAATTTGAGTTTCTCTGGTATCTCGAACGATCTTCTTTCTACGCATTCTGCCGTTCCTCCTCTAAAATAACCTTCGTAGCATTTACCAGTGCTTTCATAGCTTCCGGCGTTCCGATAGTAATTCTCACATATTCGCAGATTTTCGGATCCTTAAAATGGCGCACAATAATCTCGCGTTCTCTCAGTTTTTCAAAATATGTCTGCCCCGCCAGATTCGGATGCGCTGCAAAGACAAAGTTGGCTTTTGACGGAAGTACTGTAAAGCCCATTGCCTCCATCTGCTTCACAAAATCTTCCCTCGTCTGCATGATTCGGGTACGCGTATCGTTAAAATATGCCACATCTTTCAGAGCTTCTATACCTGCCAGAATAGACAGGCGGTTCAGATTATAAGGATTGAAGCTGAACTTGATTCGATTGAGATCGGCAATAACATCTCTGTTTGAAATTGCAAATCCTACCCGTGCTCCCGCCAGACTCCTCGACTTGGATAAAGTCTGCACTACCAGGAGATTATCATACTTATCCAGCAAAGGGACAGCGCTCTCTGCGCCGAAGTCCACATATGCCTCATCAATCACTACAAGCTGTTCCGGATTGTGCTCCAATATACCCTCGATTTCCGCAATAGTCAGTGCTCTGCCCGTCGGCGCGTTTGGATTTGTAATTATTATGCTTCCATCCGCACCGTAATAATCCGCCGGGTCGATGGAAAAATCCTTTTTCAGCGGAACCTTCACGGCTTCTGCACCAAACACACTGCAGTACACCGGATAGAAGCTGTAACTGATCTCCGGAAAATAAAATTTTCCCGACTCCTGCTTGAATGCCATGAACAAAAACGCCAGTACTTCATCAGAACCGTTTCCTGCCATAATCATGTCGCAGTCAACTCCATAAAATTCCGCAGCTGCAGCGATTAAAGACGCTGCCTCCGGATCAGAGTAGAGTCTGAGCTTTGCAATCTCCTCTCTGTTAATCGCCTGAATCACGCCCGGTGCCGGTTCATACGGATTTTCGTTGGTATTCAGTTTGATCAGTTTCATCATGTTCTTAGGCTGTTCCCCCGGTGTGTACGGTTCCAGCTCATCGTATTTTCTGTTTAAAAATCTGCTCATTTAATCTGTTCCTCTAGTCTTGTCATCATATCGCTGATAATCGCATTTTCAAACTTGAAACTCGTTTTATTGGCAATAAAACGTGCACTTATGCTGCGGAATTCCTCAATCACTTTCAGGTGGTTTTCCCGCAGCGTATTCCCGGTTTCCACGATGTCCACAATCACGTCGGTCAGTCCCAGAAGCGGTGCCAGCTCGATACTTCCGTTTAATTTTATAATATCGATTTCACGGTTTCGCCCTGCATAAAATTCCTTGGCAATATTCACATATTTTGTTGCAACCCGCAAGGTTCTGTTCTTATCTTCCACATACCCTTCCGGCGCCGCTACAGCCATTCTGCACTTGCCGATATTTAAATCCAGAAGTTCATACACGTCCGAACCCTGTTCCAGCAGAATATCCTTGCCGACTATCCCGACATCAGCAGCATGATGCTCCACATAAATCGCTACATCGCTTGGTTTTACCAGAAGATATCGAACGTTCTTCTCCGGGCTTTCAAAAACCAGTTTCCGATTCTGCTCATAGTATCCCGGGCAGTCATATCCGGCCGCCGCCAGCATGTCATATACTTTATCTCCAAGCCGTCCCTTGGGAAGTGCTATATTCAACATCTACTCCACCTCCATTTTCGCTTCGCCGTCTCTCAGTACATATTTTTCACGATACCTAAGTTCTGTCGTATCATCCTTTTGAGCGCTTACCGAAAGACCTTTTTCCTGCAAAGCGGAAACCGCCGCAAAAATTTCCGACATATCATCCCGGCCACTATAAAGCAGCACCGCATCCACATCATACGGCTGCGGGCTCTGTACGCCTCTGGTCAATTCGTCCAGATAAATGGCAAATCCTACAGCGCCGCCAGCCTTTCCAAGAATTTTCATAGCTTTGTCATACTGCCCGCCTGCCAGTACACAGCCCGGCAGCTTACGAATATATCCGCGGAAAATAATTCCGTTGTAATAATCAATGTCATTGACTAAGGATAAATCGAGCTGAATTTTTTCTTCATATCCCAAGCCCTTCAGTACGTCACAGTATGCTTTGAGATTTTTTACATCCTGATGCATTTGTTCATTACGTGCCATTTCCTCGGCTCTGTCAACGACTTCATCCATAGTTCCGTAAAGGAACGGAATACTGCAGAGCAAATCACTGTCGGCTTCCGTAAGGCCCGCACGTTCCGCACACTCCCGAATTCCGGTCATGTTTTTCTGGCGAATTCCCGAGAGCAGCTCTGCATATACACTTTCACTCAGTTTCATATCCTCCAGCAGATGTATTACAAAATCCATATTGGAAATCTCCAGCAGATAATCCGCATCGATTTCGGCCAG
This sequence comes from Bacteroidaceae bacterium, assembly GCA_963603335.1. Classification (GTDB taxonomy): domain Bacteria; phylum Bacillota; class Clostridia; order Peptostreptococcales; family Anaerovoracaceae; genus Lentihominibacter. The sequence continues at coordinate 26,263 of CAVCML010000035.1, forward strand.
CGATTTTGCCGCCAGAGTAATCACTTCCAAAATGCTGTAGCAATCTACATTTCCCAGATACTCCAGTCCCATCTGATTTATTTCTTTAAAACAATGGCTCTCCTTGTTTTCTCTGTAAACGTTTTCGATATAATACAGCTTCTCTCTTGTCTCTTTTGTTGCGCTGGTATTGTTAATCACGCTCAGAGTCACGTCCGGCTTCATTGCCAAAAGCCGGCCGTCCAAATCCGTAAACGTCAAAACTTTATCTCCGGCCAAAAAATCCCGATTGTTGACATAAAGAGAATACTCTTCAAATTTTCCCATCTTGTATTTCTGATAACCGTATTTTTCGTAAAGGCCCCGCAGCTGCAGAGTCGCTTTCTCGTCCGGTTTTAAGTTGTATTCCATAAAAGGATACGCCCCTTTCTTTCACTGTTCAGCATCGCACCGTTTTTCGCTTTATCACATTAAACCGATAACTTCTTACAGCGTTTATTATACACTATCACTTTTTCGCTGTAAAGTGTTTTTCCGTAATTTTACGGTTGATTACAGAAGCCAGATAGGCTGCTCCATAACCATTATCGATGTTTACAACTCCAATGCCGTTGGCGCAGCTGTTCAGCATTGAAAACAGCGTCGTTACACCACCCAGATTTGCTCCGTATCCCACGCTGGTCGGCACTGCAATCACCGGTATATCCACAAGGCCTCCCACTACACTGACAAGCGCCCCTTCCATTCCTGCCACGACAATGACAACATTGCAGCTGCGGATAATATCAAGCTTGCTGAACACACGATGAATTCCTGCCACTCCAACATCATATATGCGACGGACTTCGTTTCCCAGCAGCTCCGCCGTCACAGCGGCTTCTTCCGCAACGGGAATATCCGCCGTTCCGGCACTTACGACCGCCACGGTTTTCTCTTTACGCAGCTTCTCTTCCTTCTCAGATTTGCCTTCTGCTCGATCTCTTTCTGCTGCCAGAATCCGTGCATCCCTATAATATACTGCTTCCGGGAGTTCTTTGCAGACAGCATCCGCTTTTTCCTCATCGACCCGCGTTGCCATAACGATTCTGTTCTTTTGCAGCAGCTCCTTCATGATAGCATTGATCTGCATTGCAGATTTCCCCTGCCCGAATATAATTTCCGGAAAACCCGTGCGCAAGGCTCTATGATGATCTACGTTAGCGAATCCCATTTCATGGTAAGGAAAATTCTTTAACTCATTCACCGCATCTTCTACACTTTTTTCGCCTCTTTTGACCTGTTCAAACAGCTCTTTTATCTCATTTTCCTGCATTCGCTTTATCCTTTCTGCGACTCATTATAAAAGCACCTGTACTTCGCTGACTATAGCATCCGGTTTGATATCATGCTCTTCTGCCGGCAATTTTTCTACAATCTGCAGGTCGTGACAAACCGCCAATGTACGGCATTGCGGATGCTCTGACAAATAGCGGTCATAATATCCGCCGCCGTAACCGATTCGATCATGATTTCTTGAAAAAACAGCTCCCGGCATAACTACCAGCGTCGCTTCTCCCGGTTGCAGCACCTCACCGGCTTCCGGCTCTAAAATGCCGTAAGCACCTTCCTCCAGCCGGCTCTCCGGTCCGAAAAAATGAAACTCCATCTGCTTTCCGTTTACTTTAGGAAGCCATATATGCTTACCGTCTTTCCAGGCTGCTTCCCGTAAAATTTTAAGATCGATTTCATTACGAATCGGCATGTACAGACAAATGTCTTCCGCATCTTCATATAAATTCAGTGCTTGTATGATATGGCAGATTACCTCTGAAGTTTCCGCTACAATTTTATCATCCAAAGCTTCCCTTTGACGCAGAATTTCCTTTCGAATTTCCTTCTTACTTTTTACTGTATTTTCGTTCATCATTTCACCTCTCATTACCCTATCTTATCAGAATTCCGCCCACTTTACAATCCGAACAAAATATGATACCATAGAAACGTTAAATACAATTGTGTTATCAAAAATCTATCAGAAAGGTGGAATTCCAAGTGAAGAGAATCAAGACTTTAGTATCACGTGATCTTGAAAAGTCCGCTAAGACGGGCGGATGCGGCGAATGCCAGACTTCCTGCCAGTCTGCAAGCAAGACTTCCTGCAGTGTTGCTAATCAGCAGTGCGAAAAGTGCAAGAACTAGTTCGATAAGAACAAGCGTGTAACACAGACAATAATTGCTGCATTCCAACGCGGATGCAGCTATTTTCTTGTTGCACAGAAAATAATGAAAGGAATTTCTAAATGGTCCATCAATATAAATTAAACGGCTACAATATCGTACTCGACTCCGAAAGCGGCTGTGTCCATACCGTTGATGACGTCGCCTACGATGTAATCGCATTGTATCAAGATACGCCGAGGGAAGAGATTGTGAACATAATCACAAAGCGCCACGGCGTTACTGCAGATGATGTCCGTGAAACTCTCGCTGATATCGACACACTCAAAGAAGAACACCAGCTTTTTACGTGCGACCTCTTTGCCGGACAGGCAGAGCTGTTCAAAGAACGGCAATCAGTCGTAAAAGCTATCTGTCTCCACGTTGCGCATGCCTGCAACATGACCTGCGGCTACTGCTTTGCAGGTGAGGGAGAATACCATGGTGAAAAAGCTATTATGAGCTATGAAACAGGAAAACGGGCACTGGACTGGCTCATTGAAAACTCAGGTAGCAGACACAATCTGGAAGTTGACTTTTTTGGCGGCGAACCGCTTCTCAACTTCGATGTGGTTAAAGCTCTGGTCGCCTATGGACGCAGCCGAGAAAAAGAATGCGGTAAAAACTTCCGTTTCACCCTGACAACCAATGGCGTACTGCTCAATGATGAAGTTATCGATTTTGCCAACAAAGAGATGAGTAATGTGGTCATCAGCCTGGATGGCAGAAAATCAGTTAATGACAACATGAGAAAAACTCACGAGGGAGGCGGCACCTATGATATGATTCTGCCGGCATTCCGTAAACTTGCGGAATCAAGAAATCAGCAGAATTACTATGTGCGCGGTACATATACACATTATAATACCGACTTTGCCAGCGATATCATCCACATGGCGGATTTAGGATTTAAAGAGCTGTCCATCGAACCGGTAGTAGCACCGCCGGAAGCACCATATGCATTGCAGGAATCGGACATCCCAAAACTTCTTTCCGAATATGAACGGCTGGCAGGAGAAATGCTTCAGCGCAAACGCGAAGGCAAGGGGCGAGACTTCACCTTCTATCATTATATGATTGACCTGACCGGTGGGCCATGCATCGTTAAACGTATTTCCGGCTGCGGCGTCGGAACTGAATACGTTGCGGTAACTCCTTCCGGAGATTTGTATCCATGCCATCAGTTTGTCGGCGAAAAAGAGTTCTTGCTTGGAAACATTTATGACGGCATCACCAACACTTCCGTCTGTGACCGGTTTAAGGGCTGCAACGTCTATTCACATGAGGAATGCGCAGACTGTTTTGCCAAGCTGTACTGCAGCGGAGGGTGCGCTGCCAATGCCCATCACACCACCGGCTCAATTACCGGTGTATATGATCTGGGATGTCAGCTCCACAAAAAACGAATTGAATGTGCTATCATGCTGAAAGTTGCTGAGATGTGCGAAGATTTATAAAAACGTTGATTTTTTCATTAAAAAACCTGCTGCGATTGTTCGCAGCAGGTTTTCTTTTTTACTTAATTGACACTGAGTTAAACTCTCAGAAACTATTTCTGAGCAGCTTTGTACTTAGTCAGTGCATCGATCAGTTTAGGAATGATTACCTTAACGTCTCCTACGATAC
>CAVCML010000036.1:0-8447 GCA_963603335.1 Bacteroidaceae bacterium
CGTATGCATATCCACTACGCTGGCAACCAATTCGATAGTTGAAGGAAAAGGCTGCCGGGTGGGTCTGGTTATTACCGGGAAGATGCCTTCGGGTACGATTCCGGATGCTGAGATTGTTAATGTAGGCGGAAGCCTGGATATCCGAGGACGACTGCATTATGAGCTGGATGAAGAGTACGTCAAAACGAAGATTGAAAAGCTGCGCGGCAAGGTGGATGCGGTTGCAATATCCGGATACGCCTGCGTGAGAAATCCGGAGCACGAAATAGCGGTCAGAAAAATTGTCCGCGAGGAACTGCAGGTTCCTGTGGTATGTGCGCACGAACTCACCTGTGAACTTGGGTATTATGAACGTACCGTAACGGCCGTTTTAAATGCAAAGCTTATTCCGCTGATTAAGCGTTTGATTGAAGATACGAGAATATGTCTTCACGAAAACGGGATAGACACTCCTATCATGGTTGTGCGAGGTGACGGATCGTATATGGACAGCGAATATGCGATGGAACGTCCGGTGGAAACGATTTTGTCCGGACCGGCGGCGAGCATCAAGGGGGCGATGTTCCTCAGCAGCCTTCAGGACGGAACGATCATAGATGTGGGGGGAACCACTTCCGATATTGCAATGCTGCGAAACGGCAAGGTTGATCTTTCGATGGAAGGCGCACAGGTCGGCGGCTGGCGAACCCGCGTAAAGGCCGTGGATGTATTTACATGCGGACTGGGCGGAGACAGCAGAATCAAGGTGCAGGATAACGGAGAAATTGAAATCGGACCGGACAAGGTGATTCCGGTTTCATATGCGGCTGCAAAGCATCTTACCAAGAAAATCGATGCTGCCGACATCTCCGAGATGGAGCGTGAATATCGAAAACTCTTCGGTATGAGCGATACCTTTAACGATATAGGCTTTACGCCGACGGATATGGCTCACATTCTGGGCATCTATGACGCCTGGGATAAAAATGCTGCAGAAATGTATCTGAACGATATGGCGAAAAAGCTGGGCGAGCGTCCCGAATCGTTGATGAAAAGGCTGCTTCAGAAGTTCCGGGAAATGGTTTTGAATGCACTGCGAAACAGTGAAAAACTCATACCGAACTGTCCGATTGTGGCGCTGGGTGCACCATCGGAAGCGTGGATGCCGCTGATTCTCAAGGACAGTGAGTATCAACTGGTGGTTCCGGAACATTCGGAGGTTGCGAATGCAGTCGGTGCGGCTATCGGAGAAATTGAAGAAGTTATTGAAGTTTTAATACGCCAGGATGAATTGACCGGAAATTACATTGGATATTCGAAATGGCAGAGAAAAGAATTTACTGATCTGGAAACAGCAAAGAAAGAATGCATGGAAGATGCGAAATCCCATGCGAGGGAACTGGCACAGAAGTGCGGATGCGAAACGCCGGAATTAATGTGCGACCTCCACGATGTGTATCTGGATACATACGATGGTAAACGCAAGGATTATATCGAGACGGTGATAAATGTCGTAGCGGTAGGTGCCCCGACTTTTCTTAAGTGATTAAGTTGTCTTGACAACACAAGGCTGAAATGTTAAAATGCTTTTACCTAAGCTAATAAAAAGTAAAAGGGTTAGAGTGATGTAAACAGAAGGAGGCGATTGCATGGAAAAGGTGAGCAGAGCAGGTTGGAAAAAAGGCTGCACAGAGAGAATTAATAAGCTGAGAGATGCATATTTTGCAAATGATCCGGAAATGGATATCGAAAGAGCTGTTTCTTATACAAAAACGTATAAAGCTACTGAAGGTATGAATATTTCCGTAAGAAAAGCTACGGCAATGTACAATTACTTTGCAGAAAAGACGATTGATTTGCAGAGAGGTCAGCTCCTGGCAGGAACTTACGGCAAGAAGCTGCGTTCGGCGGTGGTAAATCCAGACGTATCCTGGAAATGGGTTGAAGCAGAGCTGGACACTATTGCAACAAGAGAACAGGATTCTTATCAGGTTTCGGAAGAAGATAAGGCTGTTTTGCGTAAGGAAGTTTTCCCGTATTGGGACGGCAAATCTGCGCAGGATTTGTTCTATGCCAATATCAATGAACTGGATACCAAGCTGTTGACGGAGACATCGATCGTTTCCGCGGTTCATTCGGAAACGGGAGTAGGAGAAATGGTGCCGGATTACGGGCATCATCTCTTTGTAAAGGGATTTAAAGGAGTCCGGGAGGACGCGGAAAAGAAGCTGGCGGAACTGGATCTTTATGACGGACAGTGCTATAACAAGCAGAAATTTTATGAAGCGGTAATCATCACCTGCAAAGCTGCGAAGCTGCAGAGCGAGAGATATGCGCAGAAGGCAAGAGAACTGGCGGAGAAGGAAACGGACGAAGATTGGAAGAGAGATCTTTTGGAAATCGCAAGCAACTGCGACAGAGTTCCTTATGAATCTCCGAGAACATTCGGTGAGGCGGTACAGTTTGTATGGCTCTCCATGGTTCTGCTCTGGACTGAAGAAAACGGAACAGCTATCTGTATCGACCGTCCGGACCAGTACTTATATCCTTATTATAAAAACGATATCGAAAAAGGAATTTTAACACCGGAAAGAGCGCAGGAATACATCGAGTGCCTGTGGCTGAAGATGGCGGAAATCATATACTTCATTTCAGATGAATCTTCAAGATATTACGCCGGATATCAGACATTCCACGGTCTCACGCTTTCCGGCTGCGATGAAAACGGCAACGATGTTACAAATGAATTGTCATATATGATGATTCAGGCAACGATGGATCTGCAGATGCATTCGCCGACAAGCAACGTGCGTCTCACTCCGCAGTGCCCGCCTGAATTCAGAGAGAAGGTTCTGGATCTGGTTAAGCTCGGAACAGGTCAGCCGGCTATATATTTTGACAATACGGCATTCGGCATCATGAAAAATCTGGGCTGCACGGATGTGGACTCAAAAGACTGGTGTATCGGAGGCTGCGTGGAACCGCATATTCCGGGAAAAACTCACAGATGGAACGAAGGCGGAAGATACAGCTATGCCAACGCGGTGGAATGGGTTCTGTTCGATGGATACAGCAAAGCTCATGATGAGTATTTCGGTCTGAGAACGGGAGATCCGTGTGAAATCAAGACTTTTGATGAGTTTAAGGAACTGGTTAAAAAACAGCTCTCATTCCTCATCTCAAAAACGACAAGTCTGATTCTGATTACAGAAAAGATTCATATGGAACACCTGCCTAAGATGGTTCAGTCCATCATGACAATCGGATGTATTGAGAGCGGACTGGATTCCATGCACGGCGGCGCAGTCTACAACTTCGGCCCGGGACTGGAAACTACGGGAATCGCAGACCTGGCGGATTCGCTGGTGGCTGTAAAGAAATTCGTTTTCGATGAAAAACGACTGACGATGAAAGAAATGGTGGAACTTCTGGACAGCAACTTTGAAGGCAAGGAAGATGTGCGCCAGATGCTGCTTAAGGAAGGACCTAAATACGGTAATGATATAGATGAAGTTGATGATCTGCTGAAGGAATTCGTGGAATTTGCAGCAGCGGAGACTTCAAAGCATAAGAACAATATCGGAGCATCTTTCTGTACAGGTGCGGTTCCGGTAACGGCAAACGTGCCTCACGGCAAATCCACGTGGGCGCTGCCATCCGGAAGAAAGGCAATGGCTCCGCTGGCAGACGGAGCATCCCCTGCAAACGGCTGCGATGTGAACGGGCCGACTGCGGTTATCAAGTCGGTATGCAAGCCTGATCACACGGTAAGCAGCTGCGGAACACTGCTGAATGTTAAGCTGGCTCCGGAGCTTCTGGCAACGGAGAAGGACCGCAGAAATTTTGCAAGCTTACTGGGCGCAGAACGCGATCTCGGCGGATATCATGTGCAGTTTAACGTAACAAACAATGCGACTTTGAGAGAAGCGCAGAAGCATCCGGAAAAATATCCGAACCTGCTGGTTCGTGTAGCCGGATACAGTGCATTCTTCGTAGATCTGCACAAGGATACGCAGGATGCGATTATAGGAAGAACAGAGAATACAAGGTGGTAAAAAGGAGGAAATTTTAAATGGACAGAAAAGTAAGAGTCGTACAGTTCGGCTGCGGAAGAATGGGAAGCATCTGTATGAAATATGCTCTGAGCAAGGGCGTAGAACTCGTCGGTGCATATGACATGAACCCTGCAATTATCGGTAAAGATGTCAGCGAAAGAATCGGCGGAGAGCCGGTCGGCGTAGCAATCAGCAATGCTGCAGACTTTAAAAACGAATTGAAGGGACTTAATGCGGATATCGTAGTTGTTACAACTATGAGTCTGGTAAAAGACGTATATGACGTACTGATGACATGTGCCGAGAACGGCGTAAACGCAATCACTACATGTGAAGAAGCTATCTATCCGTGGAACTCCGCAACTGCATTAACCAAGAAGCTGGACGAAGCTGCAAAGGCAAACGGCTGCACGCTGTCCGGTTCAGGCGCACAGGAAATGCAGTGGGGTTCTATGATCAACAACTTAGCAGGATCTCTGAACAAGATTACCAAGATTACAGGCGAAACACAGAACAACGTAGATGATTACGGTATTGCATTTGCAAATTCGTTCGGCGCAGGTATGGATCTCGATACATTCAATAAGGAACTGGCAGAAGGATACAATCTTTCGGATGAAGAAGTTGCAAAGCAGATTGAAGAAGGAACTTTCCAGCCGGGATTCATGTGGAACTCCAACCAGTGGCTGGCAGAACGCCTGGGATTCACAGTAACGAGACAGGAACAGAGACTGGTTCCTCATATCGCAGAGAAGGATACACCGTCCTCCACTCTGGGCAGAGTAGTTCCGAAGGGACAGGTAATCGGAGCATCTTCCGTTGTAAAGACGGAAACCGCAGAAGGCGTAACTATCGAAAGTGCTGTTAAAGCGGTAGTTTACGGACCGGAAGATTTCGAATACGATGACTGGACAATTTACGGCGAAGGCGAAGAACTGACAGTTAAACTGCCTGAACCGCCGACGGTGGAAATGACATGTGCAACTATGGTAAACAGAATTCCGGATGTTATCAATGCAGAAGCCGGATTTGTTACAACGAATAATATGCCGAACTGCACATATCTTGTAAAGTCCATGGAACAGTATGTAAAATAGAGGAGAATTCTATGAAAAATCAGGCATGCGGATGTGCTCCGTCCGCGGAATCCATCAGCAGGGAACCGTGGAAGCATGGAGCTACAGACAGGATAAATAAACTGAGAAACCAGTATTGGCTGTATCGCCCTACGATTGATACCGAAAGGGCGGTAAGCTATACAAACTCATACAGAAGAAACGAAGCAAAGGATGCATGCATCAAAAGAGCGCAGGCTTTGTATGATTACATGTCCGAGAGAAGCATCGTTATCGAGCCGAATGAGCTGATTGTAGGTACTTACGGCAAACAGCCGCGTTCGGTAGTGGTTTGCCCGGAAGTTGTACTCAGCTGGTATAAGGATGAGCTGGACACCATGTCAACCAGACCGCAGGACCCTTATTATATCACGGAGGAAGATAAAGAAATCCTCCGCAATGAGGTGTTCCCGTACTGGGAAGGCAGAACCATGGAGGATTATTATGTCGATAATCTTGAAGAGGACATAAAGGCGGTAGCTTACAACACAGGCATCGTATTCGGCGAAAACAAATCACAGGCAGGAGCCGGAGAATTTTCTGCGGGATACGGAGACATCATACTGAAAAAAGGCTTCCGCGTTATCGCGGAAGAAGCGGAGCAGAAGATGGCGGAGCTGGATTCTGAGGATGCACACCGTTTTGAAAAGAAGATGTTCTATCAGTCAGTGATTATTGCAAGTAAATCCGTAAAGGTTCTGGCGGATCGTTATGCTGCAAAGGCAAAGGAAATGGCCGAAGCAGAAGATGATGCGGCGAGAAAAGCCGATTTGCTGAAGATTGCGGAAGTCTGCGGCAAAGTGCCTTATGAAGCACCGGAGACTTTGCAGGAAGCTATTCAGGCGGTATGGTTTACGCAGATCATGCTGTACACCGAAGAGAACACTGCCGCTTATACAATCGACCGTCTGGATCAATATCTGTATCCGTTCTATTGTGCGGATATCGAGGCGGGAAGAATCACGAAGCAGGATGCTCAGGAGCTGCTGGAATGCCTCTGGATTAAGATGGCTGAGATTATCTATGCCATCTCGGAAGCATCGTCGGTATACTACTCAGGATATCAGCCGTTCCATGGCCTGACAATCGGCGGAATCAAGAAGGACGGCAGCACGGGTATAAATGACATTTCATATATGGCTCTTAAGGCAACCGCTGATACGAGAATGCATATCCCGACCATCAATGTTCGTATAAGCGACAATACGCCGGAAGAATTTCTGATGGCTGTCTGCGATCTGGTTGAAATCGGAACCGGTCAGCCGGCTATATATTTCGACAATGTAGCAGAGAAGATGCTGAAGCGCAACGGAATCAAGGATGAAGATCTTTGGAACTGGTGTATAGCAGGATGCGTAGAGCCGCAGATTCCGGGCAAGGAATCGATGTGGGCCGAAGGCGGCCGCTACAGCTATGCAACGGCGGTTGAGTGGGCATTATATGATGGCTACAGCAAGATTTTAGGCAGACAGATCGGACTGAAGACCGGAGATCCGCGCAATTTCAAGACATATGAAGAATTCGAAGAAGCCGTTGATAAACAGCTTGCGTTTATGATCAGAATGGCTTGCCTGAACTGTCAGCTGATTGAACGGGCTCATAAGCTGAGACTTCCGAAACCGTTCAGATCTCTGTGCGTTGAAGGCTGTATCGAATCCGGAAAAGATATTATGGACGGCGGAACAATCTATAACGTCGGACCGGGGCTGGAGTCTACGGGTGTTGCCGATCTGGCGGACTCCATGGCGGCTGTAAAGAAATTTGTTTACGACGATAAAAAATACGATATGGCGACGCTGATTGACGCTTTGGATAAGGATTTTGAAGGCTGTGAAGACTTCAGGCAGGAACTTATCAACGGAGCACCTAAATATGGAAATGATGACGATTATGTGGATTCCATCGCTCATAAATTCGTTTCGGATTCCTGTGATTACTGTGAACAGTATACAGGTATGAACGGATCGAAGTTCATGAACGGCGTGGTTCCGGTTATCGCAAATCTGCCGCACGGACTGACTACATGGGCGCTGCCGTCAGGAAGAAAAGCCACGGTGCCGCTTGCGGACGGTATTTCGCCGTACGTGGGATACGATAAACACGGCCCGAGTGCTGTTCTCAAATCGGTTTGCAAAGTGGATCATGTAAAGAATGGTATCGGAACACTCTTGAATATCAAGCTCAGCCCGGCACTGATTAAATCGGAAGCTGACAAGAAGAATCTGATTGCATTGCTGAAATCCGAAAGTCAGATGGGCGGTTATCACGTACAGTTCAATGTTGTAAGCACGGAGACGCTGCGTGCGGCTCAGAAAAATCCTGAAAACTATACAGACCTGCTTGTAAGAATCGCAGGATACAGCGCTTATTTTGTAGAATTACGTGAGGATGCTCAGGAATCCATTATTGCACGTACAGAAAACAAATCGTGGTAGAGGTATTGATATGAAACGCTATAAAGATTATGTTGACGTTGATTTTCAGGAAAAACTCGTCAATCTGGATACCGGCATTCGGATGGCTTACTATGAATTCGGCGATGAGGATGGAGCTCCGCTCGTGCTCCTTCATGGAGTAACGGACGGATGTGTATCATGGACTCAGCTGATTCCGGGTCTTACGGCTTGCGGTTATCATCTTTATATTATGGAATACCGCGGCAATGGAATGACGGATAAGCCGGACATGGGAGAGACCGGTTATACGGCGGAGCTGATTGCTTCGGATGTCCTTAATCTGATGGATAAAATCGGACTGCAGAAGACTTATCTGGCGGGACATTCCTATGGATCGATGATAAGCCAGGTTCTGGCTGCAGAGGCGCCGGAGCGCTTCCCTAAATGCATCCTAATCAATACAGGAACGGAATGCAAGGGCGGTATTATCGATTTCGCGCGTAACGGAGACGGAAATTTCCGCGGCATGTACGCATATGAAGGATATTTCCCTGCGGATTTCTGCGAGGAATGGATGGATTGCCGCAATGAAGATGAGAGTTTCCGTACCGCTGTAATTGAGCATTTGAAGCAGATGCCCGTCGTTGCGTTTCAGAATCTGATTAACGGACTTGCAAACTTCGACAGCTCCGGTTTCTTAAAGAATATTACGAGCAAGGTCCTCGTAGTATGGAGCACCGAGGATGAAGTTTTCCCGGCTGAAGCCCAGGCGAAGGTAAAAGCCGGTCTCACTTCCTGCGATGTCACATACATCGATGTGGAAGGTGCAAGCCACGGAAGCTTCTGGGACAGCAAGGCCCGCGCGGAAGAATACGTTGGAATCATCGACGGTTTCTTAAAAA
>CAVCML010000037.1:0-42878 GCA_963603335.1 Bacteroidaceae bacterium
TGGGTCAAATTTAAACGTAAAAGTGGGTCAAATTTACTTGACAATCAACATCATTTATATTTTCAGTAAAATCTCAAAGGCTCCAAAACAAAGTAAACAAATTAGAGCTTAAGCTTAAAGAATATGAACTAGATGATTTGCAACAGCAAGCATGTATTGAGGCGCGTATCGTTCATATACACAAAAATCATTACAAAATGAAAATATGGAATTCCGGAAAGTCTGCTGCAAAAAATATAGTAGCTTCTTGGGATACAACTGAATATGTGCTTATTTCTGACAAAGAAAAAATGCCCTTTGAAGAATTAGAACCACAAAAGAGTTTTGAATTATCAATTAGTACATATAATGGCTCACCTCGCAAACTAAATATAAAAACAGAGTGGGATGATGAAAATGGCATTCGAAAAGAACGAACACAATGGTGTGATTTTTAACTTATTTATCATTTACATTTATCCCAAATAGCACTATTCTATGCAAGATGCGTCAAAAATGCGTCAAACCAAAAACTCAAAAATCCCGAACCATTGAAATTTCAACAGGTTCGGGATTTGTTTTCTTAAAAACGTCTATTCAAACTCGATTGTCCCCGGTGGTTTTCCCGTGCAGTCATATACTACGCGGTTTACGTGTTTCACCTCGTTTACAATTCGAGTGGTTACGGTCTGCAGTACTTCCCACGGAAGCTGTGCGGCCTCCGCAGTCATGAAGTCACTGGTAAGAACCGCTCGAAGCGCAACCGCATAATCATATGTCCGGAAGTCACCCATTACGCCAACGCTGCGCATGTTGGTCAGTGCTGCAAAATACTGTCCCAGTGTGCCTTCTTCTCCATACTTCGGAATCAGTCCCGAATCCATCGCCTTTGCGATTTCTTCCCGATAAATAGCATCTGCATCCTGAACGATTTTTACTTTTTCTTCAGTAATATCACCTATGATACGAATACCTAGACCCGGACCCGGGAACGGCTGACGAAATACCAGATAATCCGGAATTCCCAATTCAAGTCCGACTTTTCTTACTTCATCCTTAAACAGCATTCGCAGAGGCTCTACGATTTCTTTAAAGTCAACGTAATCCGGAAGTCCGCCTACATTATGATGTGACTTGATTACCGCAGATTTTCCGAGACCGGATTCAATCACGTCCGGATAGATAGTTCCCTGCACCAGGAAATCCACCGCACCGATTTTTTTAGCCTCCTCTTCAAACACGCGAATGAATTCTTCGCCGATAATCTTACGCTTCTGTTCCGGTTCCGTCACGCCTGCCAGTTTATCGTAAAAGCGTTTCTGTGCATTGACACGAATGAAATTCAGGTCATACGGACCATCCGGTCCGAATACCGCTTCAACTTCATCACCTTCGTTCTTCCGCAGAAGACCATGGTCTACAAACACACAGGTCAACTGTTTTCCTACCGCTTTCGACAGCAGAACAGCGGCTACCGAAGAATCAACACCTCCGGAAAGTGCACAGAGAACTTTTCCGTTTCCGACCTTTTCTCTCACTGCACGAATAGTGTTTTCCGCAAAGGATCCCATCTGCCAGTCACCGGAGCATCCGCACACATCCTTAACAAATGCGCGGAGCATCTTCATGCCTTCCGCCGTATGCATTACTTCCGGATGAGGCTGCAGAGCATATAGTCTGCGCTCCCGGTTTTCCATTGCGGCTACCGGGCACACCGGTGTATGCGCCGTTACCGTGAATCCCTCCGGCACCTGACTTATATAATCCGTGTGGCTCATCCAGCAGATAGTCCTATCTGCAACGTCCCTGAACAAACCGCCTTTGTCATCGATGTCCACTTCGGTTCTTCCATATTCGCTGACAGGAGCCGTTTCCACCGTTCCTCCCAACTGATGCGCCATAAGCTGCGCCCCGTAGCAGATTCCCAGAATCGGCACTCCCATCTCGTAAATTTCTTTTGCATACCGCGGAGATGTTTCGTCGTAAACACTGTTTGGTCCGCCTGTAAAAATAATTCCCTTCGGGTTCTTTGCCTTTATCTCCTCCAGCGAAAGAGTATATGGCTGCACTTCGCAGTACACGCTGCACTCCCGGACTCTTCTGGCAATCAGCTGATTGTATTGTCCGCCGAAGTCCAGCACTATTATTTTCTCATGATCCATTGTTATCGGTTCCTCTCCAAATGATTAGTCAAAACAACTGAATTTAGCGATTCTTGTTGCTTTCACGCAGAATAACGTCATGTGCGCCGCCTTCTACGATACTTGTAGCCGATACTACCGTCAGCTTGGCATTCTTTTGTAATTCAGGAATCGTCAGAACACCGCAGTTGCACATAGTGGACTTCACCTTCTGCAGAGACTGTCTGACATTATCACTAAGAGATCCCGCATATGGTACATAGGAATCAACGCCTTCTTCAAATGAAAGCTTGCTGTCCCCACCCATATCGTAGCGCTGCCAGTTTCTCGCACGGTTGGAGCCTTCACCCCAGTATTCCTTTACATAACTTCCGTTGATGGTCAGCTTGTCCGTCGGAGCTTCATCAAACCGCGAAAAATATCTGCCCAGCATGAGGAAATCAGCCCCCATAGCCAGAGCCAACGTCATATGGTAATCGTATACGATACCGCCATCGGAACAAATCGGAACATATACGCCGGTCTTTTCATAATATTCATCTCTTGCCTTAGCCACTTCGATAACTGCGGAAGCCTGCCCGCGTCCGATGCCCTTCTGCTCTCTCGTGATACAGATGGAACCGCCGCCGATACCGATCTTGATGAAGTCAGCGCCTGCATTTGCCAGGTATTCAAAGCCTTCCTTGTCTACGACGTTTCCTGCGCCGATCTTTACGCTGTCGCCGTACTTTTCTCTTACAAAGTCGAGAGTCAGCTTCTGCCATTCCGTAAAGCCTTCGGAGGAGTCGATGCAAAGTACATCCGCACCGGCTTCTACGAGTGCCGGGATACGTTCTGCGTAATCTCTGGTGTTAACGCCGGCACCTACAACGTAACGCTTGTGCTCATCCAGCAGTTCATCCGGATACGCCTTGTGCGTATCGTAATCCTTGCGGAATACGAAATGCGTCAGTCTCTGGTTCTCATCTACCACAGGAAGAGCATTGAGCTTGTTATCCCAGAGAATATTATTCGCTTCAGAAAGAGTTACACCCTTCTTTGCATAAATCAATTTATCAAAAGGAGTCATGAAGTTGCATACTTTTTCATCAAGAGACATGCGGCTGATACGATAATCTCTGCTTGTCACCAAACCAACCATTTTGCCGTCCGGCGTTCCATCTTCCGTAACTGCTGTTGTGGAATGTCCTGTCCGTTTTTTCAACTCAAGCAGTTCACCCAGCGTCTGATCCGGACGAATGTTTGCATCACTTGTTACGAATCCGGCTTTGTGGGCTTTTACCTTTCTTACCATCTCTGCCTGACTTTCGATGCTTTGAGATCCGTATATAAAAGAAATTCCGCCTTCCTTTGCCAGTGCAATGGCCAGTTCGTCACCGGAAACCGCCTGCATGATTGCCGAAACAAGCGGAATGTTCATCTTTATTGAGGATTCTTCTCCCCTTTTAAATTTTACGACCGGAGTCTGCAGAGAAACATTTTCCACTCTGCATTCCGTTGAAGAATACCCCGGGACTAAAAGATATTCACTAAATGTTCTTGATGGTTCATCAAAAATGTATGCCATGTTTACCTCCTGTATATTTAAATATTTCCTACAAAATAATATTACCACATTTTATCTCAAAACGCTTGTCATTACAATGATTTTCCTTAATAATACCTCGATTTTTTCACATTTTTTTCGTTCCGCATTGTGAAACCGCAATTCTGCATAGTAAAACACCGCCTATGTAGCCAAGGATATGGAAATCTTCGGGCCGTTCGGTCC
The DNA here is from genome assembly GCA_963603335.1 of Bacteroidaceae bacterium. Lineage (GTDB taxonomy): Bacteria > Bacillota > Clostridia > Peptostreptococcales > Anaerovoracaceae > Lentihominibacter. The sequence goes on from CAVCML010000037.1 coordinate 3,892, forward strand.
TATCATCGGATTTGATACCGATGAAGAAGCTATAGAAATTGCTAACAGTTCCGTATTCGGTCTTTCCAGCTGTGTCTTTTCCAGAGATCAGAAGAGAGCATTTAAAGTCGCTAACGCAATGGAGGCCGGCGGTGCTGTCATCAACGGCGCAAACTTCTTCCGTTCCTTTGAAATGCCGTTTGGCGGCTGGAAACACAGCGGCATAGGCACTGAGGGCGTAATGTCAACCTTCGATGAAATGACCAGAGTAAAAACTATCGTTCTCAAAAACATTATTGACTGAATTTTATCTTGAAAAGTTCAATATTTTCCTATAAAAAAACGGCAGATACACTCTGCCGTTTTTTTTATTGCATTCAAATTGTTTTCATTTGATATCAGGCTTACATCATGCCGGGCATTCCGCCTCCCATGCCTCCGCCCATTCCAGCCATTGCAGGTTCGTCAGCCGGGATGTCAGTGATTCCTGCTTCTGTTGTCAGCAGCATTGCGGATGCGGAAGATGCATTCTGCAGTGCGGATCTCGTTACCTTAGCCGGGTCAACGATTCCGGCGCCGATCATATCAACGTATTCTTCTGTAGAAGCGTTAAAGCCTGTTCCTTCCGGACTTTCCTTAACCTGAGCAACGACTACGCTTCCTTCGAAGCCGGCGTTTTCGGCAATCTGTCTAACCGGTTCTTCCAGAGCTCTTACTATTATAGTACCGCCTGTCTTAGCATCGCCTTCAAGGCCGTCTACGTAAGTCTTAACAGCCGGAATTGCGTTTACCAGAGCAGTACCGCCGCCGGCTACAATACCTTCCTGTACAGCAGCCTTTGTAGCGTTGAGAGCATCTTCAATTCTCAGCTTTCTTTCTTTAAGTTCGGTTTCCGTTGCGGCTCCAACCTTGATTACAGCAACACCACCGGCCAGTTTAGCCAGTCTTTCCTGGGTCTTTTCTTTATCGAATTCAGATGTGGTTGTTTCAATCTGTCTTCTGATCTGAGCAACTCTGCCTGCGATATCTTCAGCCTTACCTGCACCGTTTACGATAACTGTGTTTTCCTTATCAACCTTGATAGTTCCGGCACTGCCCAGCATATCTATAGTAGTTTCCTTCAGTTCATAGCCCAGATCTCCGGAAATTACAATACCACCGGTCAGAACTGCTATATCTTCCAGATAAGCCTTTCTTCTTTCACCGAAACCAGGAGCCTTAACAGCTACACACTCGAATGTACCTTTCAGTTTGTTTACGATGATTGTTGCCAATGCTTCGCCTTCCAGATCATCACAGATAATGAGAAGTTTTCTGCCCTGCTGTACAATCTGTTCCAGAACCGGCAGGATTTCCTGGATATTCGAAATCTTCTTGTCAGTGATGAGAATGTACGGATTCTCAAGTACAGCTTCCATCTTCTCGGTATCAGTTACCATGTAAGGTGAAAAGTATCCTCTGTCAAACTGCATACCTTCCACAACATCCAGCGTCGTACCCATTGTCTTGGATTCTTCAACTGTGATAACGCCGTCCTTGCCAACCTTTTCCATTGCTTCTGCAATCAGAGAACCGATTTTTTCATCAGCAGCTGATACGGAAGCAACCTGTGCGATGCTGTCCTTGCTGTCAACATCCTGAGCCAGTCTTTTGATTTCATCAACAGCTACATCAACAGCGCCCTGAATTCCTCTCTTGAGTACCATCGGATTAGCACCTGCCGCAACGTTTTTAAATCCTTCTTTGATGATAATCTGTGCCAGCAGAGTTGCGGTAGTTGTTCCGTCTCCGGCAACGTCGTTTGTCTTGGAAGCTACTTCCTTAACAACCTGTGCGCCCATATTTTCAACTGCATCTTCCAGTTCGATTTCTCTTGCGATAGTAACACCGTCGTTAGTGATAAGCGGGGATCCGAACTTTTTGTCAATCAGTACGTTTCTTCCCTTTGGTCCCAACGTAATCTTTACTGTATCTGCTAATTTGTCAACGCCTGCCTGCAGTTTTCTTCTGGCGTCTTCTCCGTAATGTAATTCCTTTGCCATGTTAAAATACCTCCTTTATTATTCTACAACAGCTAAGATATCTCTGTGATTCATAACAACCACTTCTTCGCCGCCGTACTTGATTTCTGTTCCGCCGTAAGGTGAGAAAATTACTTTATCTCCAACCTTCAGTTCCATCGGATCGTCCTTTGTTCCCGGACCTACAGCCAGTACTTCCGCCATCTGCGGTTTTTCCTGTGCAGAACCCGGCAGTACTATGCCGCTTGCTGTCTTTTCTTCTGCTTCTAACTTTTTAATAACTACTCTTGAGCCTAAAGGCTTGATTCCAAAACTCATAGTGTCATCTCCTTTACTTTTTTAATCCTTCGATCTGTTTTTCTATTGAAGGGGTTACCCCTTTTTCACATTGTTAGCACTCAATATCTTCGAGTGCTAAGATTACTTTACAGCGTTTTTACTGTTTTGTCAATACGTTTTTCCGATTTCATAGCTGAAACGCTTAAAGATTTTTTAAAGCCGTTCGCCGACCTCATTATGAGTTATATAATAGAATAAATATTGCTGTGCTATACCTCCGTAGGGATGAAAACGCTGTGCCGCAAAATCCGCCATAGCCTTCATATCATTTTCTTCAATCCCATACATCCGATTCATAACCTTCCGCACCCATACATCTATGGGAAAACTGTCAATCTTGCCCATTGAAAACAAAGAAATACAGTTTGCCACCTTCGGCCCTACTCCGCTGTATCTGCAAAGGCTCTGCCGTGCCGCGTCCGCCGTGATTTCCTGTGCCCCCAAAGCTTCCAGCGAATTGATGCCCTCTTCCGTCACCTGCTGTGCTGTGCGAATCAGATATTTTGCACGATATCCCAGACGGCAGGGTGCCAAATCCTCAAGCGAAGCCTTTGACAACACTTCCGGAGAAGGCAATTCATAGTAATCCCTTCCGCCGTATGTACCGATTTTCGTTCCCAGTGTCTCTGCCAAAGAATCGATGCATTTGCGTATTCTCGGGATATTATTGTTTTGGGAAATCAAAAACGAAATGAGCGTTTCCCATTTTTCCTGATTTAAGATACGGATGCCGCGTCCGAATTCAACAGCTTCGCGAATTATCGGATCCCGCTTTGACAAATACATCTTTATTTTGCCGTAGTTTCTGTCCAAATCCAGATATTTGCACCAAATGCTCTCCGCTTCCTCAAGCGTAGTTCCGCAGATGCGCAGAACTTTCCCTTCGGGATTCCAGACCATTCGAACAACCCTGCCATAAGCCGTGCCCGTATAACTCCCGTCTTCATTTCGATTCCATCGAAAGCACTGGCCGCAGTCAAATATATGGTCGAGATTAAAATCCTCGATTTCCGCAATCTCCACATCCGATCCGCATGCACAAACATCCGGTCCCATTACACTACCTCCTTAATATCCAATTCCAGATGGTTAACATTGAATGCAGTCATCTCTTCTATTTTTTCCGCTACCGTTTTCTGAAACAAACGAGCACACTTAGGAAGATCATCATGGAATTTCATAATGATCAGTATGTAAATTTCCACGCCCTCCGGAACCGGAGAGATTCCGACCTTGCAGATTTCACCGACCGCTTCACTTTCACGCCGTACGCATTCCACAATATCCGAGAGAACTTTTTCCGAAATTTTATATTCTCCCAAATAACTGTAAGTAGGGCGCACTACGGATTTTTCCGCATAGTCCCGCCATGGCCCCAGTTCCTTGAACAGCATTTTCACCGGTGTCATGAAATAACCGGAAAACTGACGCTTTAATTGGAATGTCGGCGCCGGGATAACGTGCTGTCCCATTTCATCCCGCTGCTTTCTGGCGATCTGCCGCTCTTCTTCCGATGTGATGTCCTCTATATAAATCCGCTGACTGATTTCCGGCAGTTCCAATCGCTTTGCTATTTTTTCCACCATTGCATCGGATGTGCCGATAACCAGTATTCCGGACGGATTAATCTGTTTGATTGCATCCCTTACTTCAATCATGTGTTCGTCTTTATGAAACAGTGCCGTCTTCACCGCACCCACCTTCGTAGGCTGCCGTTTCGCGGAAATGCCGGCGGCCACTTTATTTCTGCATATAAATAATCCATCATCTATTATACTTTCGATTTTTAACTGTTTGCACAGATTTACAGCCTGAAAGCTTTTACCCGTGCCACTCTTTCCAATAAGTCCATAAACTTTCATCTTGAATTCCTCTATAAGGTTTGTTATAATCAGTGTGTCGTTTAATGATAATCTAAAAGGAGGTACTTACAAATGGCTTATAAAATTACTGATGCTTGCCTGAGCTGCGGTGCTTGCATCGATGAATGTCCGACAGAAGCTATTTCTCAGGGTGATGCTACATTCGTAATCGACGAAGATAAATGCATCGACTGCGGAGCTTGCGCCGGTGCTTGCCCTGTAGGAGCTTGCGAAGAAGCGTAAACACCCGAGATGGACAAATACATCATTTATCAGCTGATAATTAATAACCGTTTCTTTATGAAACGGTTATTTTATTATGCAAGAAATACCGTTTGCGATATTCCCGAAATACCAACAAAGTCTGCTTCATTGATATTATCGGCAGAGCAGACTTCGTTCTTTACGATATTTATTTTTTATTACGCTCCTGTGCCCCATTGATATGGTAGGCCAGAGAATACAGGCTATCCGTAATGTGTACGTTTTCGATTGCCACATGCGACGGCACCTCGATATCCACCGGAGCAAAATTCCAAAGACCCTTTACGCCGGCGAAGCACAGCTTATCCGCAACCTCCTGAGCGGCATCCATCGTAGTACAGATAATCCCTATATCAATTTGGTTTTCCTCTACGTATTCCACGAGGTTTTCATAATCCATGACCTCAATATCATTGATTTTCAATCCAATCAGTTTCGGATTGACCTCGAAAATAGCAGACACGATGAACCCGGATTTGTAGTAATACGTGTGATTTACAATCGCCTGTCCAAGATTACCGGCTCCTACAATGACCATTCTGTACTGTTTATCCAGACCTAAAATCGCACTGATTTCATTATAGAGCCCATCTACACTGTAACCGTAGCCCTGCTGTCCAAATCCGCCAAAGTTATTCAGATCCTGTCGAATCTGCGATGCTGTGTAACCAATCAGCGAACTGAATTCGCTGGATGAAATCTTATCGACTCCCTTCTTACGCAATTCTTTCAGATATCTGCGATAGCGCGGGAGTCTCTTGATTACGGCGTTTGAAATCTTCGTCTGTTTTTTCATTATACTATGCCTTAGCTTCCACGTAGTTTACGATGTCGCTTACAGTCTGGAATTTTTCAGCATCTTCATCCGGAACTTCGATGTCGAATTCATCTTCAATTGCCATGATGATTTCTACGGCATCAAGAGAGTCTGCTTCCAGATCCTTCATCAGATGTGTTTCCATCTTAACAACATCTTCATCTACTCCTAACTGTTCTGCGATTATTCCTTTGATTTTGTCTAATGTCATGATATACCTCCATTAATTATCGAATTTAATTTACATAGTCACTTGTATCAGGAAACTCTCTTAAAGCACGGAATCCCCCTTAAACATTTCGTAACCATTATAGTGTAGCATATATTTTATTGCAACACTTTTTTTAACTTTTATGTGTGATTGGCGGCACTACTCCTGTATAATCAGCCATTCTTCATATCTCTCATCCAGCTTTTCCCTCTTAGCTGACAGTTCCTCACTCAGCGCAGCAAGTTTAATATGATCCTTCATATTTTCCTCCAGGCAAAGTTCCGCTTCAAGGCAGCTTATATCGTTTTCCAAAGATGCAATCTCCGCTTCAAGGCTTTCCCGTTGTCTGCGAATTCTCCGCTCTTTGGCTTCCTGCTCCTTTTTCAGCCTGCGCTGCTCTGCCGCTGACAGATTTTGTGCAGTATCCGGCGTATCCTTTGCAGAATCCTGCAAAGCCGCCTGCGGTGCATTGGTCTGCGCTCTCTCCCTGTCTGAAAGTTCTTCCATGTATTTTCGTCCCGACTGAATTCGCGACTGTTTTTTTTCGACATAATAATCATATGTTCCCAGATAATTATCCATGCCGTTTTCGGTCAGCTCCACAATCCTTGTCGGAATCCGATTGAGAAAATAGCGATCATGGGACACGATGATACTGGTTCCCGGAAAGTCAAGCAGTGCTTCTTCGAAAACTTCCTTGGATTCAATGTCAAGATGGTTGGTCGGCTCATCCAGCAGCAGTACATTTGCTCCCGAAAGCATGAGCTTTAACAGCGCAAGCCGCGCCTTTTCTCCTCCGGAAAGAGAACTGATCTGCAGAAATACCGATTCGCCTCGAAACAGAAAACGTCCCAGAATATTTCTCATCTCCGTGTCATTGTACAGGCGATACGCATCCTGCAGCTCTCCGATGACCGTATTGGAACCGTTCAGCAACTGCTGTCCCTGGTCATAGTAGCCGAACTGAACATTGTGACCGATTCGGATTCTTCCCGCAGTACAAGACGTTTCTCCCAGAATCATCCTGAGCAATGTCGTCTTGCCTATGCCGTTAGCTCCTACTATACAGATTCGCTCACCCCGTTTCACATCCAGATCTACATGTTCAAACAGCTGTCTGCCTCTGCCGCCGGAAAGAACTCCGTCTCCGGGATCATATGCAAACTCTTTTGACAAATCCTCCAGCAGCAGCACATCCTTGCCGCTCTGAAAATTTTCATGGAAATTCAGCTTTAATCTGCCATGCTCCGCATCCGGCCTGTCCATTACATCCATTGCCGCCAGGCGTTTTTCTCTGGAGGCTGCTCTCTTGGCCAGCTTCTCCGTCCCTCGCTGCTTGAACCTGCGTATCATGTCCTCCTGCCTGCGAATCTCCTTCTGCTGCTTTTCAAATTTACGCATCTCCGCTTCTCTGCGAACCTTACGTTCCGATGCATAAAAGCTGTAATTTCCTTCATATATTGTCAGTTTGCGGTTTTCTATTTCAAAAATCCGAGTCACTGTCTGATCCAGAAAATACCGGTCATGAGAAACCAGCACAATGGTTCCGTTGTAATTTTTCAGATACTGTTCCAGCCATTTGAGCGTGCCTATATCCAGATGGTTGGTCGGTTCATCCAGAAACAAAATATCCGGTTTTTTCAGCAGCAGGCACGCCAGTGCCAGCCTCGTCCGTTCACCGCCCGACAGAGACGAAATTTTCTTATCATAGCTTTCCTCTCCAAACGCCATACTGGACAGAATTCCCGTTATCTCACTCTTGTATGTATATCCGCCCTGCTGTTTATATTCCTCCTGCATGGCATCGTACTTTTCCAGAAGAGCCGTATCCGGCATTGTCTGAGCTTCAATCTCGCTGAGCAGATTTTCCATATTTCGTTCCATCTGCGGAAACCGTTCAAAAATTCGCTTCACTTCTTCAATCACCGTATTTTCCGAACGGAATTCTCCATCCTGTTTCAGATATCCGATTTTAGTGTCTGCGGAAATGAAATAATCACCGGACTCACACGGGATCTCACCTGTGAGCATTTTCAATAAGGTTGATTTGCCGGCTCCGTTGATTCCGATGATTCCAATACGCTCTCCCTTATTGATATGAAATGACACTTTATCTAAAATAACATCCGTGCCGTATGCTTTTGTTAAATCTTTCGCTGATACTACTATCATTTATTCCTCTCGTATATGCTTATGTCGTTTAAAGCGGTAAATCGGGCACCGCATCCAGATCCAGGCTGCTGATACCGCCCGCTTTGTATTTATAATATGCCGCGCATCCAATCATAGCTGCGTTGTCAGTGCAAAGAATCGGGTCAGGATAATACAGTGCAATACCGTATTTCGCACATTCCGCCTCCAGCATTTCTCTCAATCTGCTGTTTGAAGCTACGCCTCCTGCCAGCACGATTTTGTCTTTACCCATATCTGCTGCCGCTCCCACCGTTTTCGCTACAATAACGTCCAGCACTGCTGCCTGAAAGCTGGCTGCTACATCAGCCGGGTTTGGTTCTCTTCCTGCCTGTCTCTCTGAGTTCATATAATTGAGAACACCTGTCTTGATGCCGCTGAAGCTGAAATCCAGGCTTCCCTTTTCAAGAAATACGCGCTTAAATTCCACGGCATGCGGATTTCCTTCTTTTGCGATTTTATCGATGCGCGGTCCTCCCGGATATCCCAGTCCCAGCACACGCGCCACTTTATCATAAGCTTCGCCTGCCGCATCGTCTCTTGTGGACCCCAGCACGCGGCATTCGTTGTAGTCCGTAACTTCTACGATATTGGTATGTCCGCCTGAAATTACCAGCGCCATAAACGGCGGCTCCAATTCCTTATGCTGAATGTAATTCGCACAGATATGCCCCTGAATATGATGCACACCTACCAGCGGCTTGCCCGCGGCCAGTGCATAGGCCTTTGCAGTTGCCAGACCGATAAGAAGCGCACCCACAAGTCCCGGTCCATATGTTACGCCTATCAAATCCACATCATCCATGGTAATCTCTGCGGTCTCCAGTGCCTGATCCACCACTGTGTTGACATTGGTCAGATGATGCCTTGAGGCAATCTCCGGCACAACACCGCCGTATAATTTATGTATGTCAATCTGTGATGATATGATATTTGAAAGGACTTCCCTTCCGTCCAGCAGTACTGCTGCCGCGGTTTCATCACAGCTTGATTCGATTGCAAGTGTTACTGTTTTACCGTTTTTCATAAATCCATTCATCCTTCTTTCAGGTTCTTTTCACACTGATTCGCAGATTCATCGGTTTCTGAATCGTGCCGCCACATGATAAGAGCATCCTCACCGTTATTCAAATAATACGCCTTTCTCACACCCTCTACGGCAAATCCGTATTTTTCATAAAGTCCGATGGCCGGAGCATTGGATCTTCTAACCTCCAGAGTATGATGGCGAATACCTTCTTTCGTGGTAAAATCAATCATCACATCGATAATCCCCGATGCAATTCTGCGGCTGCGGTATCCCGGCCGAACCGCTACATTCGTAATATGACCTTCATCTTCAATCCACCATAAGCCCGCATATCCGACCACTAGTCCGTCAAGCTCCGCTACAATGTAAAAGGCTCGCGGATTTTCACTCAGCTCATAACGAAGAGAATCCTTGCTCCATGGATCGGGAAAGCACAGATGTTCAATTTCAAAAATCGCATCCACGTCGTCGATATTTGCCTGTCTGATGAGTACGTCCGCCATTTCCTGCTCCTCTATTTTCCCGATGCCGCCCGCTTCATCGCTTCCGCCGCTTGCTTCTCCGCCAGCTTACGTTCAGCTTCCGCCTGGCGCATATAATCCGGGAGCAATTCCTGATATGAAATCCCTTTTCCTTCCTTGAAAAGCTTCACTCCCAGCTTTCCTACCGTTACCGCATCCTGATACCTAACATCTTCAGATGCGATTTCAGTGATTTTATTCTTTTCTCGGCGCGCCTGCATGATTTTCTCTCCGTAAGCATCTGCACCATCGCCTAACAGCAATATTCGATTGTACTTATCCGTCTTCGCAAGGAATTCTTCAACGGTATACGCACCGCCTTTAACCTGTTCCAGCGGATATCCGCCCTGCAGGAAATACCCGCCTCCGTAAATCTGGCTTCGCCTGGCGTCCAGAATCGGGCATATTAAATTCTCCGGCTCCGTCACTCCGTTTGCTGCAATATCTGCCGCCCGCATAGCCAACGCTTCCAGACTGGATACCGCAATTCCCGGAACCTTCAGAACCTGGCAAAGTGCCCTCGCAGAAGACACACCGATTCGTATTCCCGTAAAGGATCCCGGACCCTTCGACACAGAAATCCCATCTATATCGTTTATCGACAATTTATGATTTCCCAAGACCTCTTTCACCTGCGGCATGAGATTCTGCAAATGCGAGAACCTGTCGTAACCCCGGACGTGTTCCAGCACCCGCTCACCCTCCAGCAGCGCCACGGATGCGAATGCTCCTGTTGTTTCAATTGCTAAAAAGTACATTTATAGATTCTCTCTCTTTCATTCTCTCCGTATCGTATTTCGATACGTATGGTGTTTTCCGGCAGCAGTTCTTCGATTAAATCCGCCCACTCTATGATGCATACGCCGTCTCCGTAAAAATACTCTTCATAGCCCAGCTCATACATCTCATCCGGGTCGGTAATACGATACACATCAAAATGGTAAAGCGGCAGTCTGCCTGTCTTGTATTCCTTCACAATATTAAAAGTAGGGCTTGTGATATGCCCCTTTACTCCAAGTGCTGCCGCAACGGATTTAGTCAGCGTCGTCTTGCCGGTACCCAAATCACCGATGAGTGCGATTACCATGCCCGGTTTTGCCTTCTCCGCCAGTTCAGCACCAAAAGCCTTAGTTTCATTTTCATTTTTAATTATAATGATTTTTTCTTCCATAACTTATCTAGTATAGCACAAAAGTCGGGAATCTGCTGCTGCAAATCCCCGATTTTTATGCTCATTCGTCAATATATTAGGATTAAGTTTGAAAAGCAATATATAATAGGTTGCTCCGACACTGCGATGCTGAACAGCCGCCGCACCGCCTAGTTCCTAGTTCTTATGCAGGAAGCCGGAAATTCGCTTATACAGCAGGAACGTCACCACACTGTTTATACCTGCTTTGATGGCATTGAATCCTGCGATAAACGGCATCAGCTGCCATACCACACTTCTGGGAACGCCCATGAACAGCGGTGTTATAACCATGTTGGCTCCAATCATAACAATTGTCATTGCAAGCACTCCGCATATCAGTCCGATAAGAGCTGTTTTTTTCGTCTTATGCTTCTTGTAGATTACACCCGCTACTATTACCAGCGTACTCGTGGAAATTATATGCATGATAATTCCGTATATACCACTGGCTGCACTGACTGTAAGCCCCTGAATTATCGCAGTAACCACTGTCAGCAGAATCCCGGCCAGCGGTCCGAATGCGAACGTCCCCATCAGAATCGGAATATCCGCCGGATCATACTCCAGGAATGATACTGCAGGGAATATCGGAAAGTGTACAAAATAAACCAATACAATGGATACCGCTACCAGCATTCCCATCTTGGCCAATCTTACTGTGTTGTAATTTCTGTTTTCGCTCATCTTCTTCTCTCTCCTTTAGATTGTCGGGCGAGTTCTGCGTCGTCTCTTCTGCAAAAAAATATCCCGGAACAAAAATCATTCCAGGGAAAATTCTCATACAAAAAAATGTACGCTATCTCGTTTCTTTCATCCGGACTGTAACCGTCGGTACAGGAATTACACCTGTTCGGCCGAATCACTTCAGCTCGTGGACTTCGCGCCTTGCGCATCACCACCGGTGAGGACTTTCACCTCGCCCTGAAACATATTTTTTACAAATCTATTATAGTGTTGTCCTAAAAGGCTGTCAAGGGATAACACTAAAATATCCCCTGACACACATACAATTACTAATCTACAGATTTTTCAGATACTCTATCTCATCCCGGCTCAGCTTTCGATAGTGACCTTCCTTGAGCCGTCCCAGCGGAATATTTCCTATAGCTGTACGCCTCAGCTCCTGCACGCGGTTTCCGACTGCTGCGAACATCTTACGAACCTGCCGGTTCTTACCCTCATGAATTTTAATTTCCACCACCGCCCGCCGCGGAAACTGCTTGATGATTTTAACCTTAGCCGGTGATGTCACGAAACCGCCGATATCAACACCCCTTCTCAGCTTTGCCGCTCGATTTTCCGAAAGTACTCCCTCAACTACGGCTACATATGTTTTATATACTTCATGCTTCGGGTGAGTCAATGTATATGTTAAATCTCCATCATTGGTCATAATCAGAAGTCCTGTGGTATTGTAGTCCAGCCGCCCCACCGGAAACAGTCTTTCGGGAATATCCGCCACCAGCTCCGCTACTGTTGCTCTGTCCTTATCATCATCCATAGACGTGATATAACCAAGCGGTTTGTTGACAGCAACATACACTTTTTTCTGCGCTGCGCATTCAATCACTCTGCCGTTGACAATAACCTCATCATCCTCGCCCACGTTGATTCCCATCTGCTGCACCACGGCTCCGTTCACCTTAACGTTGCCATTGGCAATCAGTTCATCAGCTTTCCTTCTGCTGCAGATTCCCGCCGCTGCAATGTATTTATTCAGTCTCATCACTGTATCCTTTCCATGTTCACAAATCTCCGATACCTTTACCATCATAAAAAAAAAATTCTGGAAAAGCAAGACTTATAGTATAATAGAAATAATAAATATGCACAGAGGTGACCTACATGAAGAAAAAACTCAAAGAATTAAAGTGGAAAATAGATTCATTGACAGTCTTCTCACACATCAAAAATGACGATGTGCTTCGGAAACTGCATGCGCTGCTGGACGATGTGGACAAGTATGTGCCGGACAGCGACACCGGCCGCGCCATCGCACTCTACAGCGATTTTGTCTCAGCTCTCTACGAAAAAAATGCGGATCTGACCGACTACATCCGCGCTCTTATTCTGCAGGATGATAATTTTTATGTAAAGGAAACAGCTGCCGGTCACTCCGTACCGGAAGCAATTCGCAAATCCGCTCAGCAAGAGCTGCTTCTCCTGACGGAAATCGCATCGCTGAGTTCTGCAGACGTCCGGGAAGTTCTGGACTACAAAGGGTTTCTGCCGGAATGGACCGTGCACGAAGCGGATTTCCGGGCAGAATTTGCCGACAAATTGAAAAACATCACAAAAACAGGGTATGGAATTTTCGCAAAATACAACTTTTTCCGGCTCGATAACAACGAAATTATACCGGTGGCACATCCGGATCATCAGTCGCTTAATCAGCTTTTCGGCTATGAGCGGGAACGAAATCTCATTCTGAAAAACACTCAGGCACTGACTGACGGTGAAGGCGCAAGCAACATGCTCCTCTACGGAGATGCCGGTACGGGTAAAAGCTCCACTGTAAAAGCAGTAGCGGCGGCACTCGCACCACAGGGACTTCGCCTAATTGAGGTAAAGAAAAACCAGCTCTATCAAATTCCTCAGCTGATGGAAGAATTGGCAGCTAATCCGCTTAAGTTCATCCTCTTTATCGATGATTTAAGCTTCAGCGGCAGCGATGACAATTTCTCGGCACTGAAAGCAACACTTGAGGGAAGTATATCCGGCTGCGGTGATAATGTAGCGATTTATGCAACAAGCAACCGCCGGCACCTGGTAAAAGAAACCTTCAGTGATCGAAACGGAGACGAACTTCACGTCAATGATACGCTACAGGAGACCATGAGCCTTTCCGCACGGTTCGGTCTGACCATCACCTTCCAGAAGCCGGATAAAGATGAATATTTAGCCATCGTCAAGGCTCTGGCATCGGAATACGGTGTGTCGATGGAAGAATCTGAGCTTTTCCGCAAAGCGGAGGCTTACGCTATCCGCAAGAACGGCAGAAGCCCGCGTACAGCTAAACAGTTCATTGAACTGTTAAAAATCGGAATTTAATAAAAGAGAGGAATTTTTATTCTATGACAGACAACAACCACTATCTTGAAAGACTTAAAACACACCGCCGCAATCTCCACCGCATTCCCGAACTTGATCGAGAACTGCCTGAAACAAAAGCCTATCTTCTCTCCGTGTTGGAAAAACTGGACTGCGAACTGACTTTCCTGTGCGGCTCCGGCATCTGCGCCTGGTTCGACCGGGGCGCCGCAGATACCTTCGCCTTTCGATCCGACATGGACGGACTGCCTGTAACCGAAGCAAACACGTGTGACTACGTATCCGCCCATCCAGGCAGGATGCATGCCTGCGGGCACGACGGCCACATGGCCATGGTTCTCAGCTTCGGAGAATATATTGACACGGTCAAAGAACTGAATCACAACGTTCTGCTCATTTTCCAGCCTGCTGAAGAGACCCTGGGAGGCGCGGAAGAAATCTGCAAGAGCGGGATCTTCACCAAATACAACGTCAGTCAGGTGTTCGGCATCCACCTGTGGCCGTTCCTGCCGAAAGGTGTAATTTCCTCCCGGCCGGGAGCCTTCATGCCAAAATCCGCCGAAATCAACGTCGACATCAACGGCAAAGCGGCTCACGGAACGGCGCCTTATGAAGGCCTGGATGCCCTTTACATCACTGCGGATTATGTCAAGCGGACGTATGCCGACCACTCTAAGATGTTCGGCGCCATCCATCGCTTCACCGATGGTGTGGGCAATCTGACCTACGCACCGTGCGACGTCCCGGAAGAGCGAACCCTGATCCATTTCGGTAAAATGGAGAGCGGCTATGCCCGCAACATCGTCTCCGACTACTCCCACCTGCTAGGAACCGTCAGGGCATACGACGAGGAGCACTTCCGGAAAATCATCGGCATCCTGACAAAAAACCTGAAAGAAATCGAGGCAGAATATCACTGCACTACGGGATTCACCCACAGTGACGGCTACCCGCCGGTAGTCAACAACAGGGAGCTGTATGAGGAAATCCGCCCGGTGCTGGAAACTCTGGAAGGCGGTTACGAGGAAATGCCGCTGCCCCTGATGATTTCCGAGGATTTTTCCTTCTACGGGCAGTATGCTCCGGCAATATTCTTCGTACTGGGAACGGGAACGGGAATCCCGCTTCACAGCACCGACTTTGATTTTGAAGAAGACCTGCTGCTTTCGGGCTTTGCCCTGTATCAGGCGCTTTTAACACGATAACGCTATGGCTGCGGTTTCTCGCAGCCTTTTTCATAAAGCAGGATTCACCGGCGGTTCTCAAGCAGAGCCGCCGGTTTTCCAGTAGTTTTCAGCAAATCTTCACCGTAATTTATTTGAATTCCTCATAGTTTTATGCTACTCTTTCTATATGCTGGGATATGTGAAAATCGACAAAGGAGAATTAAAAGTCCGGGAATACGAGGTGTACTGCGGGTACTACTGCGGGATCTGCAAATCCATCGGCCGCCGCTACGGGCAGCTGCCGCGAATGGCGCTCAGTTATGATGCCGCGTTTCTGGCTATCCTGCTGGCTTCCCTTTCGGATGCTCCCGATACTCCCGCGCAGGAGCACTGCGTCGTACATCCCATCAAGAAGAAAACTTTGATTTACAACAGTGCTGCGGATTATGCCGGAGACGTCATGCTGCTTCTGGCGTGGTACAAGCTGTTAGACGATGCAAAGGACGAAAACCGGCTCTACGCCAAGGCGACCATGGTCATGCTCCGGGGAATATACCGGAAATTGCAGTCGCAGTATCCGGATCTCTGCAGGGGTATCGAGGAAAATCTGGCGTCTTTGGCTTCACTGGAGGCTGCAAAATGCGACAGCATCGACCGGGCGGCAGACGCTTTTTCCCGCATTATGGAGATTATCTTCCGGGAAGGTGTGCGGGTGCTGTATGGAGAGAAAGCTAAAAGCATAGACCTTGAGACTTTGACAGAAACCACCGGCCGGATCGGCTGGCACCTGGGCAAGTGGATTTACCTGATTGACGCCGCAGACGACATCGAAGAAAATCTGGAAAGCGGGTCTTACAACCCTCTGCTCTACCGTTTTTCCTACGACGCAGCGAGCGAAACTCCGCAGGAGTTTCGCGACCGAATCGAACCGGATCTCCGCTTCAACCTGTTCCACTACCTGGCCATAGCCAGCAGCAGTCTGCAGGAGCTGCCTTTGCAGAAAAATCAAGGAATACTGGAAAACATCATCTACCTCGGGCTTTACCGAAAAACCGAGGAAATCATCACACGCACAGAAAAGAAAAAACGTATTTAATATAAAGGAGAACCCAATTCTATGAACCCGTATGAAGTATTAGGCGTTTCTGAAAACGCCACCGACGAGGAAATCAAAAAAGCGTATAAAGAACTGGTCAAGAAATATCACCCGGACAAGTATCATGACAATCCGCTGGCTGATCTGGCAGAGGAAAAACTGCAGGAGGTCAACGAGGCTTACGATATGCTGATGAAGGGTAGTAAAAACGGAAGAAGTTCCGGCGGAAGCACCGGCCGCGGAGGCACACCGGATTACATGCAGATTCGCCGCTATCTCGATGCCAACAATTTGACGGCTGCAGAAGCAATGCTGAACGGCACCAGGGACAGAAGCGCTGAATGGTTTTTCCTGTCCGGCATGCTTTCATATAAAAAAGGCTGGTATGATGATGCCATAAACAAAATTCGCACAGCTGTCGATATGGAACCGGGGAATGTGGAATACAGCCGTGCATACGGTCAGATTATGAACATGGGCGGACAGTATCAAACTCAGGCTTACGGCCGCGGTTACGGCAGCAACGATGATATGTGCTGTCAGGCTTTGCAGTGCTATATCTGTGCCGACTGCTGCTGCGACTGCATCTAGGCGTTAGGATTTTGAGGGAGCGGCTGAAAGCCATCGGATCAGCGTCCGGAAACTCCCCGGAAAGGAACCCTATGAAATCTTCGAAAACAATGAAAATCGCACTGGGCGGGATTTGTCTCGCCCTTACTGTTATATTCTTATTCGGCGGATCGGTCATACCGGGAATTGAGCTGACATTGTTTGCCATAAGTTCTCTGTTCACAGCGGTGATGATTATGGAATCCGGAGTCAAAGGCGGCGTGCTCCTATACATGGCCGCTGTGCTTCTGGGATTTGCCGTCATTCCAAACAAACTTGCCATGATTCCATATGCATTTTTTTTCGGCTACTACGGGATTATCAAATACTATATCGAAAAGCTTTCAAACCGCTGGGTGCAGCTTGTGCTGAAATCCGGATTTTTCGGCATATTGCTGGCAATTGGTCTCGTCGGTTTCAAACAGCTTCTGCTGGGAAGCATCCACCTGCCGGACTATCCGGTTTGGCTGCTGATTATCGCAGGAGTCGCATTCCTGCTGCTGTATGATTTTATATTCACTTTCCTGATTGGATTTTACCTGCGCCGCATTAAAGGCCGCGGAATCGATGGGATGAAGCTGAGCTGATAAATTTGCATTCAACAAAATGGCCGCCGATTGCGGCGACCATTTTGAAAGTAATATTTAACACTAAATAGGATATTCGAACCGATAAAATCCGTAAGCAGCCAACGGAGGATCCTCCAGAATATCAACACTGCTCGGATACGGACGAGGATCCGGAATATCGTTAATCTTGTAGCAGCGAACTTCAATCGTTGCGAAGTTGTCCTCTTCCTTAACGACACGAGCAACATACTCAAGATAGTTGCCGGTGAATGCAGGAATGTACTGGCGGCAAGCTTCAATCTCCACACAGCGTCCAACATTGTGAAAAACCTTAGCCATCAGGCGTCGACCAACATCCTCCATAAGGGTGTATTGTCTTGCACCATTTACCAGTCTATCATAGTATTCGTCCTTATCTGTCATTCTATAACGCATAGTTACAGTCTTATCTGTCATTTCGCTCAACCTCCTTTTCTTTTATCCTTCTACTAATATTCGATCTCTTTCCAAGGATCCTTGACGATGCCGTCCGGCTGGCGGCCGCGCTGCAGATGTGGACGAACAACCAAACGCACGTTGCCCTCAGTGATAAGTTTAGGCTCATCAAACCAAACCATATCACCAGGCTTGGCATCCTTGACTCCCATACGCGCAGCCGGAGTAGCAACCTTGAAGGTCTGAACCAGACAGTCGCGGGAACTGTTGCCGGAATGCAGCAGAGTAGCCTTAACGTCTATCATGTCACCTGCATAAAGAGGTTCAAAGCTCTTTACATTCTTGTAACCAAGGCAAAGGGACTCGTCACCATCATTAAGAATCATCTGCTCCGTTTCAACGTCGCCGATAAAGTCCATTTGACGTCCGATAGGAACGATGCCATCCTCTAACGTTGCGTCTTCTACTTTGATGTTGTAGCTCAAGAAAGATTCTGTTCTCATACTAAATACCTCCTAAAAAGATAATTTCTATTCTTTCGCAATCATATCTTGCGATGGAATACATTATTTAAAAACTGCACCATTATCGAGCAGCGAAGTTATACTCTCTTCAGTATAGCCCAGCTCCTCGAGAACCTCGACGGTGTGTTCGCCGATTGCAGGTGCAGGGCGAGTGTGAACTGATCCTGGAGTATCACTGAATTTTATCGGAATCCCCATAGTGCGGAAGCTGCCGATTCTAGGGTGCTGTACCACAGGAGCAAGCTCACGCGCTGCTGTCTGCTCATCACCATCGAGCAGCTCATGCATGCTCATTACCGCACCTGCGGCAATGTGGTGCTTCTGAAGAAGCGCCTCAAGTTCAAGCTTATCGTAGTCCGATGTTACGCTGTCAATTTCGGCCTTCAGGGCATCTCTATTCTTTACACGCAAAGCATTATCAGCATAGTCTGGGTTCTCAAGCAAATGTTCAAGAGAAATTGTCCTGCAAAATTCTTCCCATTTTTCCTGTGTCTCACAGGAAATAGTGATATATCCGTCCTTTGCATCATACATACCGTAAGGTGCAATGGTATTGCTGGAATCACAGACGCGAGGAGAAATTTCTTTACCCGCGAAATACTCCAGAACGGGTTCCTCAAGCATATACAGACAAGAATCCAGCATTGCAAGGTCAATCCTGCAGCCTCTGCCGGTTGCCTGACGGTTCAAAAGCGCTGTACCGATTCCGAAAAACAGGTTTGTGCCGGTCCAGTTGTCGCCAAGCGAGAAGCCGGGCTTAATCGGAACACCATCCTCACCGCCGGTACGGTCGAGAATACCGCTTCGTGCAGTTGCGATTACATCATAGCAAGGTTTCTTAGCAAGCGGACCATTCTGACCAAATCCGCTGATAGAACCGAAGATAATCCGCGGATTCACTTTCTTCATTACATCATATCCCAGATTCATCTTCTCCAAAGTACCAACCTTGAAGTTTTCGAGAACGATATCGCAGTCCTTAACCAGATCAAGAATAACCTTCTGCCCTTCCGGGTTGCGAAGATCCACGCTGATGCTGCGCTTGTTTCTATTGAAAGTGGCAAAATAAACACTTTCGCCGTTATCAACAAACGGCCCCCATGCACGAGACTGGTCACCGGTGCGTGCTTCAACTTTTATAATGTCAGCGCCGAAGTCTCCCAAAAACATTGCACAGTAAACACCTGACAAGGCCTGAGTAAAATCGAGCACTTTAATGCCTTCTAAAATCTTTCGCATAAATGTCAGCCTCCTTTTTAAATTATGCCTTTTGCTGCAAGCGCTTCCAACTGCGCCGAATTCATGATTGCGCCAAGGATTTCATCGTTGTGCTGACCAAGCGTCGGAGCCGGATTCGGTTTCTCGCATTCAAGCTCGCCATCCACGACATACTTGATAGGACTGCCTGCCATCTTGAGAGTTCCCAACTGCGGATCTTCAACTGAAGTGATTAACTTTCGCACCTTGATTTGATCCTGATTAATTGCCTCTTCAGTGGTATTAACGGCTGCCGCGGGAACGATAACCTTGTCACATCTCTCAGAAACTTCGTGGTTGCTGTAATGACTGAACACCTCTTCCATCTTCTCCTGCAGGTCACCAAAGTAATTCTCGCCGCGCTTTTCGTTTGTCACATACTTTGGATCTTCAGACCATTCAGGATGACCGAATTCCTCACAGAAACGCTGCCACTGCGGATCCGTAGATATTCCGATTGCCACATACCCGGTCTTACACTTATATATATCGTACGGATTGATGGATGGGTGCGCATTGCCGGTTCTTGTCCAGCCGACATCAGATTTGTCAACCATAGCGACCCGATCCTCAGTAGCAGAGAAAGCCGCATCAAAGAGCGAGGTTTCAACCTTCTGACCGAATCCGGTTGCTCTTGCGTGGAAGAGTGCCAGCATGATAGCACCGCTTAAAAAAGTTGACGCATAATGATCTCCAACATAAGCTCCAACCTGATATGGAGGATTTGGTTCCGGGAACCCGGTAATATCCATGCATCCTCCACGCGCCTGAGCAACGATATCACTGCCGACATAATCCTTGCATGGCCCATTGTCGCCAAAGGCCGACAGTCTTGCATATATCAGTTTGGGATTAATCTCCCTGAGCGTCTCATAGCCCAAACCGAGAGAGTCCAATTTTCCGTTCTCAAGGTTTTCAACCACAACGTCTGAGTTTCTTACAAGCTCGAAGAAAATCTGCTTTCCTTCTTCCTTGGTAATATCAAGCGTAACACTCTTCTTTCCCCGATTTACATATGCATGATAAACGGCGGTGTCTCGATAAAACGGAGGCATAGAACGAATTGGATCACCGCATCCGGGCTGCTCGATCTTTATGACTTCTGCACCGTGATCGGCAAGCTCCATCGTCGTGAAGCTTCTGAGGGCAGTCAGATCCAGAACCCGCACATTCTTTAATGGCAACATGAAAACATCTCCTTATCTTATAAACAAACAGTAATTTTTACATTCCCTCTCCGGGGATAATCATAGTTCATCAGTTTCTGCAATCTCAGACTCTTTCCGTTCGTACTCTTCCTGCTCGCGATTGAACTGCTCTATTTCCGCAGGAGTCTTGCTGCCAAAGTCTTTCTTCAGATATTTCACCGCGGAAACACAGGAAATAATCGTCAAAATTGAGATTGGCGCCGCCGTAAGAACAGCCATCGTCTTAAGAGCATTCAGGTCGGCCTTAATTGCCAAAAATCCCAGCGGAACAACAACCAGTGCGAGAGACCAGAACATACGCAGCCAGCGCTTTGGTTCCTCACCCTCTTTAATTCCTTTCGTCACGGCTGCCGCCAAGGTGAACGTGGCCGAATCGAGAGTCGTTGCAAGGAACATAAGTGCCAACACACCCCAGACAATCAGAAGGAGCTTACTAAACGGCAGCTCGGACAGCAATGCGATGCAAAGTGCATTTGCACCATCGTTCGTGTAGATGCTGACAAGATCTGTAATTCCGTTAATCTGCAGATAGAGACCGAAGTTCGAGAACACGCCATAGTAAAGGAATGCACCAAGGCTTCCGCAGCCAATCATTCCGATAATCATTGCGCGAATAGTTCTGCCTCTTGAGACGCGAACTGCAAAGATCCACATCCATGGGCCTAATGCCAGGAACCATGCCCAGTAGAATGACGTCCAGTTCTCTGTCCAGCCGGGGTTATTGAGAGAATCGCTGTACAAGCTCATCTGAACAAAATTTTGGAGCATATATCCCAGTCCGTTTGTAAAACCCTTTATAATGTCAAGCGTTGGTCCAATCAGAAGAACAACAAGCGCAAAGATAATTGCGATGATACCGTTGCCGTCGCAGAGCTTTCTCAAGCCGCCATCAAGACCAACGTAGCTTGTGAGGATAAATACCGCGGCAATTGCAACGATGATACCGGCCTGCAAACCGAAACTGTCCTGTATGCCGACTGCTGCTGCAAGACACGAACTAATCATCGGCGTTCCCAAAACCAATGTAACGGAAAGTCCGCCAATAAGTCCGAACGCAAAGATTGTTTCAATCAACTTTCCCAGCCATCCTTTGACTCTCTTCTCACCGAGCGCTTCTTCACAGGATGCAGTCAGGCTAAGTCCCGGTTGTTTCTTAATGTAGAAGCGATATGCCAGTGCAACCGCACCAACGGTATATAATGCCCAGCCTATCACGCTATAATGATACATACCCAACGTAGATGCAATGGTGACCGCTTCATCACTCATAGGCTCTGCACCATAAGGCGGTGCGATGTAGTGATCAATCCACTCCGTTGCGGCAAGGAACATAACGCTCGTTCCGGTACCTGCACAAAACAGCATGACCATCCAGCTGAAAAGCGAGTACTTGGGCTTGTCACCGCCCAATTTGATTTTGCCGTACTTCGAAAAGCAAATATAACCCAGAAAAATCAGGGATCCAAATCCCACCCAAAGGTAAACCGGTGCGAAAACATTACTAACAGCGTTCTTTGCGGAAGTAATTATGTCAGCCGCGCCTGAATATGCGAGCAGGAAGGCGCAAAGCGCTCCAATGATGATAAACACCGCAATAATAGGTGTCCAGTTAATAATCTTCTTATCTTTCATGTAATCCCTTCTTTCTTTTTTACGCTCGTTTTATTTATTTTAAGAATAAGCCCCTCCTGTGCTGGAAGGTCAAGACTTTTTTCAGACTTTTTAGAATTCTTTTTCCGGCAAATATTGTAAGTTTTCTTCCGAAGTTTCTATCGCTATAGCCTTTTCAGCGGCCAAATTTCGACCTAAAAGCGATTTTTTGCTGCAATATATAGAATACTTACCCCAAATATACACTCCAGCGCTGGATACTTTTGCAATTTTCTGAATTTGCAATCTCATTTACATATCATACCACCTTCATTTCGCTGCGCGTTTTGCAAGATTTGTATTATTGCAATATAATAAGCATACGATTATAATAATATATATAATCCCTTGCCATACAACGCTCGAGCAAGGTCGACAGTCGTACTGAAATCGTTGAAAATTCAACATTTCTAAGACATCCAATAAAATAAGGAGCAATCCAATGTCGACAAATGAACAATTCTTTTCTATCGGACAGGTTGCCAAACTTTGCAACACACCTGTCAAAACACTGCGATATTATGACAAAATCGGTCTGCTCAAGCCTGAGTCACGCGACGATGTAAGTAACTACCGCCGCTACAGCAAAGAGCAGATGAACAAACTTCTGGTCATTCGCCGCATGCGAGCCCTTGACTTCAGTATTAATGATATTCAGAATCTGATGGAGAATACCGGACTCGAATTCATCGAAGAGATGATGGTAGCAAAACGCGAGCAGCTGCTGGAGGAAACAAAAATACTTAAGGCCAAACAACAAGTCATCGATTCACTGCTGCACAGAATCAGACTCGGACGCAATATTATAGCCAATCATCCGAACCCGAATGATTCTCATATGGATGAACCGGATATCAATGTGGAATATCTGCCGCAAAGTCGAATGCTCTATACCAGGCAGATTATGAAGCAGTATCACAATGCGGATATCTCCTTCGTCCGCTGGATTGATATACTTGAACGATGTACGGCGCTCGGCATCGCCATT
Source organism: Bacteroidaceae bacterium (assembly GCA_963603335.1). Taxonomy (GTDB): domain Bacteria; phylum Bacillota; class Clostridia; order Peptostreptococcales; family Anaerovoracaceae; genus Lentihominibacter. The sequence goes on from CAVCML010000037.1 coordinate 26,871, forward strand.
AACAGTCCCATCATCGTCACCTTCCACGGCGAACTGCTTGAGCAATTTCTGATGAATGACTGCGATGTTGAATTCGGCGTCCTCATAGAAAAGGATAGTGTCGTACCCGAGACAGAAAATGTACGAACATGGGGTGATACATATGCCGCAAGTATTTACCATATCGGAAAGTACAGTGAAATCGTACGCAGCTACATAACGCTGATACAGTGGATAAACCAACATGACTGCAAAATATCCGGGCCTCCGTGTGAACAGTTTATCATTTCTCCGCTTGAAGTGGAGTTAAGTGACGAAAACCGCCATATCGTGCAAATTTTAATTCCGATTGAAAAACCCGCTGACGAATTGTAACGCCGGCGGGTGTACCACGTAAAAAGATCCCGGGCACTAAAAATTAGTGCCCGGGATCTTTTGTTTCTGCTTTGCAGCAGAGAATAACAGTTCTTTAATTTGTCAGGAAAGTCAGCTTGCTTCCGTCGCTGTCGATGGTAACACTGTCGCCGTCCTTGACCGCTCCTCGGATGATTTCCCCGGCCAGCTCGGTTTCTACGCTGCGCTGCAGAAATCTCTTAACCGGTCTTGCACCGTATGCCGGATCGTAACTCTCATCGGCAATGAACTTCTTGGCTTCTTCTGTAAGGGACAACGTGATGTTTCTTTCTTCCAGACAATGCTCAATATCATGCATTCCCAATTCTATAATCTTAACTATCTGATCCTCTGTCAGCGGTGAGAATACGACAATCTCATCAATACGGTTAAGGAATTCCGGACGGAAGTATTTCTTCATTTCATCCTCTACCTTCTGCTTTACATCTGCATCAATGGTGCCGTCCTGTCGAATGCCGTCGATCAGGTAGTTGCTTCCTATATTTGACGTCATGATAACAATCGTATTTTTAAAGTCCACGGTTCTGCCCTGATTGTCTGTCAATCGGCCATCATCAAGCAGCTGCAGCAAAATGTTGAAAACATCCGGATGAGCTTTTTCGATTTCATCAAACAGGATTACGCTGTACGGCTTCCGGCGCACTGCTTCCGTCAACTGTCCGCCCTCATCGTACCCCACGTATCCCGGAGGTGCTCCTACCAGTCTGGAAACAGAATGCTTCTCCATATATTCGGACATATCGATACGAATTATGTTTCTCTCAGAGTCAAACAGCGCTTCAGACAGCGCCTTAGCCAGTTCCGTCTTGCCGACGCCTGTAGGTCCCAGGAAAATGAAGGATCCTATCGGACGATTTTCATCTTTCAGTCCGGCTCTGGCACGGAGTACCGCTTCCGCTACAGCCTGCACGCCTTCATCCTGACCTATAACTCTTTTGTGCAGAATTTCAGGCAGTTTCAGTAATTTCTCACGTTCGCTTTCCACCAGCTTGCTGACCGGAATTCCGGTCCATCCGGATACTACCTCAGCTATTTCTTCCTCGCCTACTTCTTCTTTCAGAAGTCGTGCATCCTTGCCTTCATCAGCTTTTTTCTTTTCTTCTTCCAGTTTCTTTTCGAGATCCGGAAGCGTTCCGTATTTCAGCTGCGCCAGTTTTTCGAGATCATAGCTTCTCTCCGCTTCCTCGATGTCATGCTTTACAGACTCAATCTGCTGTTTGATGATTTTGACCTCAGAAATTGCTTTTTTCTCGCCTTCCCACTGAGCGCGCATTGAATTGCTTTCATCCTTCAGCTGTGAAAGCTCTTTTTCCAGGTTTGTAAGCCGTGCTTTGGAGCCCGGGTCGGTTTCCTTCGCCAAAGCCTGCTTTTCGATTTCAAGCTGCATTATTTTTCTGGAAATTTCATCAAGCTCCGAAGGCATGCTGTCGATTTCGGTTCGAATTCTGGCTGCCGCTTCGTCCATCAGGTCAATTGCTTTATCCGGCAGGAACCGGTCGCTGATATAACGATCCGATAAGGTTGCACACGCGATGAGTGCACTGTCGGTAATCCTAACGCCATGGTGGATTTCAAATCGTTCTTTCAGTCCTCGCAGAATTGAAATTGTATCCTCAACCGTTGGCTGGTCAACCAGCACCTTCTGGAAACGACGTTCCAATGCAGAGTCTTTTTCGATATATTTTCGATATTCATCCAGCGTGGTGGCACCGATGCAGTGGAGTTCACCTCTTGCAAGTTTTGGTTTCAGCAGATTTCCTGCATCCATTGCGCCCTCGGTCTTGCCTGCACCTACGATATTATGAATCTCGTCGATGAACAGGATAATCCTGCCTTCGGATTTTTCTATTTCATTGAGGACGGCCTTCAGACGTTCCTCAAATTCGCCCCTGAACTTGGCACCTGCAATCAATGCACCCATATCCAGTGCAAATATAGTCTTGTCTTTCAGTCCCTCCGGCACATCACCATTTAAAATACGCTGTGCCAATCCTTCTACGACGGCTGTCTTGCCGACGCCGGGCTCACCGATAAGAACCGGATTATTCTTGGTTCTTCTGGAAAGAATCTGAATAGTGTGACGAATTTCGCTGTCACGTCCGATAACCGGATCCAGCTTGCCATCCCGCGCCATCTCTACCAAATCTCGTCCGTATTTATTGAGTGCATCGTAGTTCTCCTCCGGATTCTGACTGGTAACTCTCTGATTTCCTCTCACCTGATTCAAAGCATCCAGAAATTTATCTCTGGTAATGCCGTATCGCTTAAAAATCTCCGCCGACGGTGTATTTCTCTCATCCAGCAATGCCAGGTAAAGATGCTCTACACTGACATATTCATCTTTCATTTTTTCGGCTTTTTTCTCAGCGCTCAAAAGCAGCTGCTGCAGTCTCCTCGTCGTATACATGGATTCCGCACTGCCTGATACCTTAGGCAGCTTATCTATCTGCTGCTGCACAGCACCGATAACTTCACCCGTATTGATACTCATGAATTTCAGAAGTTTCGGGATTAATCCATCTTTCTGCATAAGCAGTGCCAGATGCAAATGTTCTCCGTCAATCTGCTGATGTCCTTCTTCTATTGCTATATTCTGGCAATCAATAATCGCCCCCTGCGCATTTTGTGTATATTTTTCTATATTCATAAATCTCACCTCCAAATCAGGGATGGCACAATCTTGCGGTCTCCCTGTATTAACTATATTCTAAACCTGCGATTTATGAATGTCAAGAACTTTTTTAGCACTCATCATACTTGAGTGCTAACAATTCGCTGCGCGGCTGTCAATATTTTCCTGCCGGCTTCAGCTCATTCCTATACCGTGAAAAATTCATTCAGGAAACGAAGCAAACGGATTACATTATCCGTGAAATCACTTCTGCCTTCTTCATATGTATCTGACATGAATTCCTCAACAACTTCCTTTGCTTTCTGCAAAGCGCCTCCCTGCACCATATCCAAAGAAAATGCATCCTGATCACGGATGGCAGCAATGGCTACGATACCGCAGGCAGCCAGCCTCTCCTGGAGCTTACGATTTGCAGCAGGAGCAGCCTTTGCAGAATTATCCGCAGCACATTCGTCCGGATTCTGTGCATCTGCATCCGTCCAGATTTTATCAAAACGCTTCTGCAAATCATCATATACGCCAATCCAATGATCTGCAGTCGCCTCATATGTACGCTGTGCAATGCTGTCCCAGTATTCTTTGCGGCATCCTGCATGATCGTGGTCGGCATTCATCCTGCCTGCCGCATATTCCAGCACCGCAAATACACAGACCTCATTGACGCCGTACTCGATGGTATCAAGCCCTTCAAACGGCGGGTTCATAAAAAACTCACTGATGGCGTCATACATGGCAAAGAAGCTGTCATTGCCGATATTTTCTTTGATAAATGCATCAAATTCTTTCTGAATTGCATCCTTTTCTGCCATTAAGCTGTCCACATCATAGTCTTTTTTCGTGTCATCTGCCAGCAGTTTTTCGTAAAAAAGCTTACATTCCTGAGCTTTTTCAGAAGGCAGATTTTTGGTTTCTTTTTCAATGTCAATAGTCTCTTCAGCAATCTGCCCGCGGGTCAATTCCCGTTCTTCACCGGCACAGATACGCTGCATTTCCATTATCGTTTCGTAATTCATCCATATTCTCCTCGTTATCTGAAATTGCAGTAACTAATCCTCGACCAGTTCTCCCGTTTTTACATTACAGCGCACATCTCGCGCGCCATAAGAATATTCCACATAAATTTTATCATCTTCTTCAAATTTACTCATGAATCCATTAACAAGATCCACAGCCATTTTATCAGACTCAAGCGGCTCGCCCAAGTAATTCCATACCTTTAGCATCGCCATAACCTCGTCTTCATCATACACTGTCGTAATGCCTTCCGCAATCACTACAATCTTGTGCAGCTTCTCTGCAATATTAAAGTGAAACTGAACGCTTCCGCCAAGCACATTTTCAAGTTTAACCATAGTCAACTCCTACCTTTTACTCTGATTTCTTTATGTTTAATACCTCTATGATACCGTATTTCGGTCTTTATGGTCAAGTTCCTTTGAATCAGCAAAAAAATCTCCGGCGGATATCCATCGATTATAACAAAAAACGGACCGAAGTCCGTTTTTATGTCTGTTTTGTATTCTGATTAAACCAGTTCTAAGAATACCATTTCAGCGTTGTCTCCCTGACGAGGTCCAAGCTTCAGAATTCTTGTATAACCGCCCTGTCTGTCTGCGTACTTCGGAGCGATTTCATCAAATAACTTAGTAACTACAGTTTCATCATATACATATGCAAGTGCCTGTCTTCTGGCGTGGAGATCTCCGCGCTTGGCAAGCGTAATCATTTTTTCTGCCTGTCTTCTGGCTTCCTTCGCTCTTGTATCAGTCGTAGTGATTCTGCCTTCTCTGAGAAGATCTGTTACCAGATTTCTCAGCATAGACTTTCTGTGAGCTGAAGTTCTGCCTAATTTTCTATATCCTGGCATCGCTGCATCCTCCTATTTCTCTATTCATCGCTTTGTTTCAGGCTCAACCCCAGTTCTTCAAGCTTATGCTTGACTTCATCCAGGGACTTCTTACCAAGATTACGAACCTTCATCATGTCTTCTTCACTTCTGTGTGTCAGTTCTTCTACTGTGTTGATCGCTGCTCTCTTGAGGCAGTTGAAAGAACGAACCGAAAGCTCCAGTTCCTCTATGGTCATTTCGAGAGCTTTTTCTTTCTGATTCTCTTCCTTTTCGACCATAATTTCCATGCCTTCTGCGGAATCTGTCAGTTCAACGAACAGGCTCAGATGCTCCTGCATGATTTTGGATCCGATGGATACACCTTCGCTCGGCGTTACGGAACCGTCTGTCCAGATTTCAAGAACAAGTCTGTCATAGTCGGTTACCTGTCCTACTCTGGTATTCTCTACCGTAAAGTTTACTTTTCTTACCGGTGTGAAAATCGAGTCCGTAGGAATTACCGAAATCGGTGTATTTTCATCTTTATTCATCTCAGCCGGAACATATCCTCTGCCCCGTGCCAGATTGATTTCCATAATAAGAGTAGCGTTCTCTTCCAATGTCGCGATATGAAGTTCCGGATTGAAGATTTCCACATCGGAATCTCCTAAAATATCTGCTGCCGTAACTTCTTTCGGACCAATAGCATTGATCAGAACTCTTTTTGTATTTTCTCCATTGAGTTTTACTGCCAGCTTCTTTAGATTCAGAATGATTTCCGTAACATCTTCCTTTACACCAGGAATAGTGGAAAACTCATGAAGAATACCGTCGATCTTGACTGACGTAACAGCAACTCCGGGGAGCGAACTCAGCAAAATTCTTCTTAAGCTGTTTCCCAAAGTCGTACCATAGCCTCTTTCGAGAGGTTCAACGACAAACTTCCCGTAATTGGGATCCTCGTTTGAATATATACATTCGATTGTCGGTTTTTCGATTTCTATCACTCAAAACCCTCCTTTTCATTCCAAAACTGTAACGGTCAGTCAACAGATTACTTGGAATACAATTCGACGATTAAACGTTCTTCAATTGGAGTATCGATCTGTTCTCTAGTCGGATCAGCAATAACTTTTCCTTCCATCTTATCTCTGTCAACACTCAGCCACTCAGGAACACCTACGGTCATATCCTTGATTTCCTTGAATTTAGGAGAGTTGAGGCTCTTAGCCTTTACAGAAATCACATCGCCGGCCTTAACCTGATAGGACGGAATATTTACTTTCTTGCCATTTACCAGGAAGTGGCTGTGAACAACCAACTGTCTGGCTTCTCTTCTTGTCAGGGACAGACCCATTCTGTAAACAACGTTGTCCAGTCTCTTTTCGAGCATAATCAGCAGATTTTCACCTGTGATACCCTTTTTCTTCGCTGCTTTTGTGAATGTATTTCTGAACTGTTTTTCTTCTACGCCGTAAATGAACTTGGCTCTCTGCTTTTCACGAAGCTGAAGGCCGTATTCACTCATCTTTTTCATGTTTTTCTGAGGAGTTCTCTTTGACTCCTTGAAAATACCTAAGTGACTTGGGTCAATCTGAAGGGATCTGCATCTCTTCAATACTGGTTCTCTATTTGTTGCCATTGTTGTTCCTCCCTTCTATTAGACTCTTCTGCGCTTCGGCGGTCTGCAGCCGTTATGCGGAATCGGTGTGATGTCTTTAATCATAGTGATTTCAAGACCTGCAGTCTGCAGTGCTCTGATAGCAGCTTCTCTGCCGGATCCCGGACCCTTTACATAAACTTCAACGGTTTTCAGTCCGTGTTCCATTGCACCCTTAGCAGCTTCTTCAGCAGCGGACTGTGCAGCAAACGGAGTGGACTTTCTGGAGCCCTTAAATCCAAGGGAACCTGCGCTGGACCAGGAAAGTGCATTTCCTGCCATGTCAGTCAGGGTTACTAATGTATTGTTAAAGGTAGCCTGAATATGAGCCTGGCCTTTTTCTACATTTTTACGTTCTCTTTTCTTTTTTCTAACAGCCTTTTTTACAGCTTTAGCCATATTGTTCTACCTCCTTTACTTCTTCTTTCTACCTACGGTCTTTTTAGGACCTTTTCTGGTTCTGGCGTTTGTCTTTGTCTTCTGACCTCTAACAGGCAGTCCTCTTCTGTGACGAATACCTCTGTAGCATCCGATTTCCATCAGGCGCTTGATGTTCATGTTGACATCTCTTCTCAGGTCACCTTCAACCATGTAATCAGATTCGATTACCTTTCTGATTTTACCGGCTTCTTCTTCAGTTAAATCCTTAACTCGAGTATCAGGATTTATTCCGGTTTTTTCTAAGATTTTTCTGGAAGTAGTCCAGCCTATTCCGTAGATATAGGTGAGACCGGCTTCTATTCTTTTTTCATTTGGTAAGTCTACACCGGCTATACGAGCCATATTTTCCTCCTGTTCCCATCTTCCGTCACGTAACTCGCCGAAGACTTATGTCGGCGCTCGTAATATAAACGGGATGTTCTTTGTTGTAATAACTATTTATACGCCTCCGGCAAAGAACCGGATGCAGTATAATCTTTTTTGTGCGAATTGTGTTTTCGCTTAGCCCTGCTTCTGCTTATGCTTAGGGTTTTCACAGATAACCATTACTTTCCCTTTTCTCTTGATTACTTTGCATTTTTCACAGATAGGCTTAACGGAAGCTCTTACTTTCATTTTAACTCCTCCTCTTTAAGCTTTTCCTCTCCAGGTGATTCTCCCGCGGGTCAAATCATACGGTGATAATTCAACTTTAACCTTGTCTCCCGGAATAATCCTGATATAATTTGTTCTAATCTTACCAGAAACATGTGCCAGCACTTTGTGTCCTGTTTCAAGTTCGACGATAAACATCGCATTCGGCTGGGCTTCGATAACCTTGCCTTCTGCTTCAATGACATCTTTTTTAGCCATGTTTTACCTCGCTTTACTCCACCAGGGTGAGCAGCTCCGGCTCACCGTCCGTTATAACCACAGTATTTTCATAATGGGCTGCAAGCTTGCCGTCCAGTGTTACAACCGTCCAGTCATTGGAAAGAGTCTTTACATCGTAGCTTCCCTCACAAATCATAGGTTCAATCGCAAAAACCATGCCGCTTGCAAGTCTCGGACCTCTTCCCGGTCTTCCGTAATTCGGAATCTGCGGATCTTCATGCATCTGCTGTCCGACGCCATGTCCCACATAATCACGGATAACAGAGAAACCTTCGCCTTCTGCGCTCTTCTGAATCGCATGAGAAATATCAGAAAGTCTATATCCGACTTTACAATATTCAAGGCCTGCAAAGAAGCTGTCTCTTGTAGCATCAATCAAATGCTGTGCTTCTTTGCTGATTTCTCCGACTCCATAGGTTCTGGCGGCATCGCTGACATAGCCCTTATAAGTAGAGCCGATATCGATGCTGACGATATCGCCTTCATTTATGATTCTGTTTTTGGACGGAATACCATGTACAACTTCTTCATTAATCGACACACAGGCACTGGCCGGAAATCCGCAGTACCCTTTGAATGTCGGAATCATGCCATGATCCCGTATTGTAGTTTCTACAAACCGGTCAATATCTTCTGTAGATATTCCGGGCTTGATGAAGGTTTCCAAATCTCTCAGAATGGTTCCTGTCACCTTGCCCGATATCCGCATTAAATCTATTTCTTCATCTGATTTAATAATGATCATATCTACTCCCCTACGATTTCAACGATTTTATTGAAAACGTTTTCCAGACCGATGGTTCCATCGATATGCGCGATGTTTCCTGCTTTTTCATAATAGTCAATCAGAGGTTTTGTTTCTTTATTGTACACCTCAATCCGGTTTGCGGCGGTTTCTTCGTTGTCATCTGCTCTCTGTACCAGTTCAGCACCGCATACATCACAGATTCCCTCTTTTTTAGGAGGAATGTTCACAACGTGGAAAGATGCTCCGCATGCCTTGCAGACTCTTCTTCCCGTCAGTCTCACCATCAATTCTTCTTTATCTACGTCGATATCGAGAACGTGATCGACTTTCTTTCCCTGTTCGGACAGGAATTCATCAAGCTTTTCAGCCTGGAACACGGTGCGCGGGAATCCATCGAGAAGGAAGCCTTCCTTGCAGTCGTCTTTCTTCAGTCTGTCAGTAGCGATTTCCACTACCAGTTCATCAGGAACCAGTTCGCCTTTATTCATGTATTCCTGCGCTTTTTTCCCAAGCTCTGTGCCTTCCTTGATGTTAGCACGGAAAATGTCGCCTGTTGAAATGTGCGGGATATTATATTTTTCAATAATTTTAGCAGCCTGTGTGCCCTTGCCGGCTCCCGGAGGGCCTAATAAAATTAAATTCATTTCTTTACTCCTTACGAGATACTATTTTAAAAATCCCTGGTAATTTCTCATTACCATCTGATTCTCAAGCTGTTTCATCGTATCCAGTGCAACACCAACTGCAATCAGAAGCGATGTTCCACCAAAGTGGAAGTTGAGTCCGCCCAGCTGGCTGACAATCGTCGGCAGAATTGCTACCGCAGCCAAGAACAGTGCACCGACAAATGTGATTCTTGTCATTACTCTGTTCAGATATTCCACCGTTGCCTTGCCCGGTCGGATTCCCGGAATGAAGCCTCCGTTGGCTTTCATATTCTGTGCTACTTCCATCGGATTGAAGGTTACGGATGTGTAGAAATATGTGAAGAAAATAATCAACACAACATTGAACGCAGCGTATACCCATACACCCGGGGTTCCCGTCGGCGACAACCACTTTTCAATCCATGCTGCCGCTCCGCTTTCCGAATCCATAAAGTATGTAATGGTCAGTGGGAACTGCAGGAATGACATTGCAAAGATTACCGGAATAACTCCGGCCTGATTTACCTTGAGCGGGATATGCGTTGCCTGTCCGCCGTACATCTTTCTGCCTACGACCCTCTTGGCATACTGAACCGGTATTCTTCTCTGTCCCTGCTGTACTTCGATGATACCAACGATTACAACTATGCAGAAAATCACGAATACGATCAGAGTGACAACGCTCATGCTTCCTTCCTCAAGCTTTACCCAGATTTCCTGAATGGCAGACGGCAGTCTCGCGATAATACCCGCGAAGATAATCAGCGAAATTCCGTTTCCGATACCGTGATCGTTAATCTGTTCACCCAGCCACATCAGGAATGCGGTTCCTGCGGTAAGCACGAGCACGATTACCGTTACGGAAAATACGTCCGTGCTTACAAGCGCCTGCCGGAACAGTCCGATGGACACGCCGATAGCCTGTATAATTGCCAGCAGCACCGTCAGGTATCTGGTGTATTGTGCAATCTTTTTTCTTCCTTCCGTGCCTTCTCTTGCCAGCCGTTCCAGTGATGGAACAGCGATAGTTAAAAGCTGAAGTATAATGGAGGCTGTGATGTATGGTGTGATACTCAGTGCAAATATCGTGAAGTTACTGAATGCGCCTCCAGAAAACAGATTGAACAGAGCAAAAAGTCCTGTTTCACTATTGAAAGTCTGCGAAAGAACTTCCCGGTCAATTCCCGGAACCGGAATCTGAGATCCGATTCGGAATATCAGGAGCATCAGAAGCGTGAATATTATCTTCTTTCTGATGTCCGGAATATTCCAAGCTTTTGCGACTGTTCTGAGCATCTCCATTAGATCACCTCTGCCTTTCCTCCGGCAGATTCTATTTTTTCTACAGCTGTCTTGCTGAATTTATGGGCCTTCACTGTCAGGTTTTTCTCCAGCGTTCCGTTTCCAAGAATCTTGATACCGTCTTTTACCTGTTTTGCCATGCCGGCTTCTTTAATCAGTTCCGGTGTAACAACAGTGCCTGCATCAAATCTGTTTAAATCTTTTACATTTAAAACAGTATATTCCGTTGCCCAAATGTTAGTAAATCCTCTCTTTGGGATTCTTCTGTAAAGAGGCATCTGTCCGCCTTCAAAACCAGGTCTGGTACCGCCGCCGCTTCTTGACTTCTGACCGTTCATTCCGCGTCCTGCAGTTTTGCCCTGTCCTGTAGCTGTACCGCGGCCCTTTCTCTTAGGTGCTCTGGTTGCACCCGGAACCGCTCTTAATTCATGCAGTTTCATTTCCTTTTGCACCTCCTATCCTATAACTCTTCTACAGTTAAAAGATGCGATACCTTGTTTACTGCCCCTCTTGTTACAGGAGAGTCGATTAATTCAACTGACTGGTGCATCTTCTTAAGTCCTAACGCTTCTACGACCTTTTTCTGTTTCGGGGAAGCGCCAATAACACTCTTCGTCAAAGTGACTTTGATCATCTTTGCCATTGCTTCTTCCTCCTTATCCTAAGATTTCTTCCTTCGTTTTTCCTCTTTTTCTGGCAACTTCTTCAACTGTCATCAGGCTCTTAAGTCCTTCCAGTGCAGCATATGCCATGTTTCCGGTATTATTGGAGCCGATGGACTTCGCACGAACGTCTTTCAGGCCTGCAGCTTCCAGTACTGTACGTACGGAAGAACCTGCGATAACGCCGGTACCGGGAGCAGCCGGCATCAGGAGAACTTTTCCTGCACCGAATACACCCAGGTTTTTATGAGGGATTGTTGTTCCTACCATAGGAACGGATATGAGTTTCTTTTTAGCATCTTCTGTTGCTTTTCTTACAGCTTCCGGAATTTCCTGAGCTTTGCCGAGGCCAACGCCTACATGTCCATCTCCGTCGCCTACAACCACTGTAACGCTGAATCTCATGTTGCGTCCGCCCTTAACAGTCTTTGCAACACGTCTGATGTTTACAATAGTTTCGTTTAAGTCCAGCTTTGATGCATCTATAGTGTTTCGCATTCAACCTACCTCCTGTTAGAATTTTAAACCTGCTTCACGAGCACCGTCAGCAAGTTCCTTAACTCTTCCGTGATAGAGGAATCCGCCTCTGTCAAAGGTTACTTCTTCAATACCCTTTGCCAGTGCTCTCTTTGCTATAGCTTCTCCTACTGCTTTTGCAGCATCTTTGTTGCCGCCATACGCGATGTCAGACTTTAATTCCTTGTCGATAGTAGATGCGGAGGCAAGTGTAACCCCATTTACATCGTCGATAATCTGAACTGAAATGTTCTTATTACTTCTGAAAACGCAAAGTCTAGGCTTCTCAGGAGTACCAGTAAGATTTTTTCTGATTCTCTTGTGTCTAGCAACACGTCTATCATTTCTGCTTTCTCTAGCCATTTTACTTTACTCCTTTCTTTATGATGAAGCCCCGGTTTTACCTTCTTTTCTGCGAATAATTTCACCATCGTACTTAATACCTTTGCCCTTGTAAGGTTCAGGTCTTCTGTAAGCTCTGATGTTCGCAGCATAGTTGCCAACCTGTGCTTTGTCGATTCCCTTAACGATTACTGTTGTTGCATCCGGTGTTTCCGTAGTGATTCCATCCGGATCTTCCAATTCAATCGGATGAGAGAAACCAAGGTTCATAACCAGCTTGGTTCCTTTTTTCTCAGCTTTGTAACCAACGCCCACGAGCAGGAGCTTCTTTTCATAGCCTTCCGTTACACCCTTCACCATATTGTTGATGAGAGTTCTTGCAAGACCATGCTGTGCTCTGTGCTCTGCAGCATCGCTGCTTCTGGATACTGTTACAACGCCGTCTTTATTTTCAACTGTTAATAAGCTGCTTACTTTTTCCTGCAGTTCGCCCTTCGGTCCTTTAACGCTGACAACGTTCTTGTCGCCAACCTTGACCTCTACGCCGGCAGGAAGAGTGATTGGTTTAATACCTATTCTTGACATTTCTATATCCTCCTACCATACATAACAGATTACTTCGCCGCCAATGCCCAGTTTTCTGGCTTCCTTGTCGCTGATAACTCCCTTGGAAGTGGAGATAACCGCGATACCCAGTCCGCCCAGAACTCTAGGGATTTCGTTTGCCTTCGCATAGGACTTAAGTCCCGGCTTGGAAATCTTTCTGATTCCGCTGATAACTCTTTCTTTGTCAGGACCATATTTCATTGTAACCTTAATCATGCCCTGCTTGTTGTCATCGATTACTTCAAAATTCTCGATGTATCCTTCTTCCTTCAGTATCCCTGCGATTGACTTCTTCATCTTGGAAGCCGGAATCTCTACTGTCGGATGACCTGCGGTGTTTGCATTCCTGATTCTGGTCAGCATATCCGCAATCGGATCTGTCATTGTCATTGTGTTGTTCCTCCTCTGCTAGTTTTGCATTCTTTGCAACTTGGCAAATAGTAGTGATTTAACTTATATTCAAATCGCATTTAACAAGCGATTTACCAGGAAGCTTTTCTCACGCCCGGAATCTCGCCCTTGTAAGCCAGTTCACGGAAGCAGATACGGCAGATGCCGTACTTTTTCAGTACTGAGTGCGGTCTTCCGCAGATCTTGCATCTGGTATATGCACGTGTGGAAAACTTCGGTTTTCTCTGCTGCTTTACTTTGAGAGATGTTTTAGCCATCGTCTTCCTCCTTTTATTTCTCAAACGGCAGACCAAGTCCTGCGAGCAGTGCTGCAGCTTCTTCATCAGTCTTAGCCGTTGTCGTAAATACAATGTTCATACCCTTGATGGTATCTACTTTATCATAGTTGATTTCAGGGAAAATAAGCTGTTCCTTGATACCCATGGAATAGTTTCCTCTTCCGTCGAAGGAATTCTTGCTTACACCCTTGAAGTCTCTTACTCTCGGAAGAGCGATATTGAAGAGCTTATCGATGAAGTAGTACATGTTGTCGCCTCTTAACGTAACCTTGGCTCCAACAGGCATTCCCTGTCTTACTTTAAAGTTTGCGATGGACTTTCTGGCTTTTGTCACGATCGGTCTCTGGCCTGTGATCAGAGCGATTTCTTCAACTGCGCTCTCCATAATCTTAGCGTTTTCCTTCGCTTCGCCCAGACCCATATTAATCGTAACTTTTTCAAGCTTTGGAACTTCCATTACGTTGTCGTATTTGAACTGATCCATCAGAGCAGAAAATACGGTATTTTTATAAGTGTCTTTTAATCTTGCTGCCAAAATCGTCTCCTCCTTTCTTAGTCGATTACGGCACCGGTCTTCTTGGAAATTCTGACCTTCTTGCCGTTTTCTACTTTGTAACCGATTCTTGTCGGTGCTTTAGTCTTAGCATCATAGTACATAACATTCGATACGTCGATCGGACCTTCCTGATGCTTAATCTCCGCTGCTTCCTTCTGGGTCTGTTTCTGATGCTTGGTCTGAATGTTAACGCCTTCTACGATTACTTTGCCGTCTTTCGGCATTGCCTTTAATACTTTCCCGGTCTTGCCTTTGTCTTTTCCGGTCAGTACGATTACTGTGTCATCTTTCTTAATTCGCATCTCGTACACCTCCTATAATACTTCCGGTGCCAGGGACACTATCTTCATGAAGCCCTTATCTCTCAGTTCTCTTGCTACTGGTCCGAAGATACGGGTTCCAACCGGTTGTAAATCATCTTTAATAATTACCGCTGCATTCTGGTCGAACTTCACATAGCTGCCGTCTGCTCTTCTGGCACCATGCTTTGTTCTAACTACAACAGCTCTGACTACGTCGCTCTTTTTCACAACTCCGCCCGGTGCAGCATCCTTTACAGCGCATACGATTACGTCGCCGATGTTAGCATACTGACGGCTCGTTCCGCCGAGAATACGGATGCATAACAGTTCTTTCGCTCCGGAGTTGTCAGCCACCTTTAATCTTGTTTCAGTCTGAATCATTGCCAGGCGCCTCCTTTACTTAACTTTCTCAACAATGTTGACAAGTCTCCATCTCTTATCCTTAGAAAGAGGTCTTGTCTCCATGATTCTTACTTTATCACCGATGTTGCATTCATTGTTTTCGTCGTGTGCTTTGATCTTCTTGGTTCTCTTTACAGCCTTTCCGTAAAGGGAATGTCTTACGAAGTCTTCTACCGCAACGACAATTGTCTTGTCCATCTTGTCGCTGATTACCATGCCGACTCTTGTCTTTCTTCTGTTTCTTTCAACTGCCATAATCCATCCTCCTTTCCGTTAGTCCTGAACCTTAGCAAGTTCTTTTTCCCTGATAATGGTCTTTACTCTGGCGATATCTCTCTTTGTTTCACGCATTTTAATCGGGTTTTCAAGCTGTCCCGTAACGTGCTGGAATCTGAGGTTGAACAGATCTTTTTTCATTCTTAACAGTTCACTGTTCAGTTCCGCTTCCGACATTTCTCTGATTTTATTTAATTCCATTATGCTTCACCACCCTTTTCTGCGATTTTTTCACTGATGGTAAATTTACACTTAACCGGCAGCTTGTGGGATGCAAGTCTCATCGCTTCTCTTGCCTGAGCCTCTGTAACACCTTCAATCTCAAACATAACTCTGCCCGGTTTAACAACTGCTACCCAGTACTCCGGAGCACCTTTACCGGAACCCATACGTACTTCTGCAGGCTTTTTAGTAACGGACTTATGAGGGAAGATTTTGATATAAACCTTACCACCTCTTTTAACGGATCTTGTCATAGCGATTCTGGCTGCTTCAATCTGATTTGAAGTAATCCATCCGCATTCAGTCGCTGTAAGACCGTAATCGCCGTATGTAACGGTGTTTCCCTTAGTGGCCTTACCCTTCATTCTGCCTCTGTGGACTCTTCTGCGTTTAACGCGCTTTGGCATTAACATGACGCGTGTCCTCCTTTCACTAATGTCTATTCTTCAGTAGTTGCTTCTGCTGTTTCTGCAGAAACCTGTGCTTCTTCAACCTGTGCTTCTGGAGCCTCAGCTACAGGAGCTTTTCTTACTCTGATGTTTGCTGCCTTAGGAATTTCGTTTCTGTCATTTCTGTCGTTTCTTCTCTGTCTTCTGTCTCCGTCCCTTCTCGGTCTTCTTTCGCCTCTCTTCTTGCCGTCTCTTCTGCCTTCCTTTTCTTCAGGAACAGCACTCTTCAGGCCCTTGTCGAGGATTTCGCCATGGTTAATCCAAACCTTAACGCCCAGTTTGCCGTAAGTCGTATCAGCTTCTGCAAATCCGTAGTCAATGTCAGCTCTCAGCGTATGGAGCGGAACATTACCTTCGCTGTACTTTTCGGATCTGGCGATTTCAGCTCCGCCGAGTCTTCCGGATGTGAGAACCTTAATGCCCTTAGCGCCTGCCTTCATAGTTCTGCCGATAGCCTGCTTC
>CAVCML010000038.1:0-4064 GCA_963603335.1 Bacteroidaceae bacterium
GGCCGGCCGGGGGGCATCCTATCCATCGATATTCTCAAAAAAATTCCGATGGCTGCGGGTCTTGCCGGCGGCAGCAGCAACTGTGCCGCTGTACTCCACGCCGTCAATCAGCTCTGGAAACTGAATCTTTCCGTGAAGGAGCTCTGCGATATCGGCGCCAAACTGGGCTCCGACGTGCCGTTCTGCATCATGGGACAGGCCGCCGCGGAAGAGGCTTTGCAGGAAGTCTTTAAAGAAGATCCCGATGCATGCCACTGCGCGCTTGCCACGGGAACCGGAACCGATCTGAAACCGCTCACCGGATTGAATTCTTTTGTTGTGCTCTCCAAACCGGCCATCGGCGTGTCCACCGCGGAGGTTTACCGGGGCATCGATGACGAAGGAATCCCGCGTCACCCCGATAATGATGCAGTTATCACCGCAATCCGCAAAAATAATTACAAAGTACTAGCGAAAAAAATGGTCAATGTACTTGAAAATTTCACATTAAAGCGTTATCCTATAATTGTGTATACAAAGAACACAATATCCGATTTATGCCAGTCCGCCGGAATTCCGGACTGCGTCATGATGAGCGGAAGCGGGCCGACCGTTTTCTGTCTGTGCGAAAAGGCGAGCGACGCGCAGCAGATCTGCGAGGCAATGCTGCCGCATAATCCGGAGAGTTTCGTTGCAGAAACGACATCATAGGACGGGCATAACAATGCAACAAGAGAGGGAAGACCATGTTGAATTTTGACATCCAAAATCATAGGCCTCTGCGCGAGATGGTCTATGAAGAACTGAAAATGCAAATACTTACGGGGACGATTGTTCCCGGTACGCGCATGATGGAGGTTGAGCTTGCCGAAGAAATGGGTGTAAGCCGAACTCCGATCCGGGAAGCCATCCGGAAACTGGAAAAAGAAGGCCTTGTTACCATCGAACCTCGTCGAGGCGCTTATGCTTCGCAGATTTCGACTCAAGATATGGTGGAAATTTTAGAGGTTCGTCAAAATATGGAAGGTTTGGCCGCATTCTTTGCAGCATCCCGTATGAAACCCGATCAGATGCGTGATCTTAAAGAGGTATCCGCCAAATACAACCATGCGGTTGCAGAAGGCAACATGCAGGATATGATTACCTATGACACTCGTTTTCATCGCATTATTGTAGAATCATGCAACAACAAGGTTCTGGTCAAGATGATCGAACAGCTTCAGGAACTGGTACTGCGTTTCAGGTACATCTATTACGATAATTTCCGCCGGGCGGAAAACATGCCTGAAGAGCACCAGCTGATTCTGGATGCTATTGAACGCGGAGACGCGGACGCTGCGCGGCAGGCAGCCGATGTTCATATCGACAGGCTGAAAGATCTTGTTATCAATGAGGGCGTGTAAAAAACTTTTTTAGAAGAGAAGATCCCCGGAGGATTCCGAAGCAAGAATTTTCCGGCGGATCTTTTTGTTTGCGGAAAATCCCGGGAATCCTGCCGGGGCTTACGGCTGCAGCGGGACAGCCTTCCTGATGTGAGATTCCCGGTGCGGCCGGCGCCGGAAGGATGAAAAAATGGAAATTTCAAGGAGATTTTTCATCCATAAAACTTATATCCGAGAAATAAGGATGAAAGCTTCCATTCCCCACCGTCCCTAGCGCCTCGTTTTGCGAAAGGCCGCCGGCGTCATACCCATATTCCGGCGGAACTTTTCGATGAAATAGCTGCTGCTTCCAAACCCGGTTTCAAAAGCAATCCGCGCGACGGTAAAATCCGTCTTTTCCAATAACTCCATGCTCTTGCTCAAACGGTATTCGACTATGTATTCAAACAATGTGCAGTTCATGTTTTTCTTGAAAAACCGGCAGCATTCGCTGGTGCTGAGGTGAATGTGCGCCGCAATATCATCCAGCGTAATTTTTTCCGTAAAATGCTCACGGATATACGAAAGGATTTCTTTAAGGCGCTGATCTCGCCGCATGCGTGCTTCTTCTTCGGACGGAGCATCTCGCTCCGCAATGCTTTCCCGCAAATGAGAAACCAGCAGGTGCCATATGGAATATAGGCAGCTGCTGACAGCCAGTTCCCAGCCGAAGCCGCCCTGTTTATATATCTGTTCGATCATCTTTGCAGAATCCAGAATATTCTTCTGCCATGAAACTTCCGGCTTGAGCACGAGTGCATCGGCGGCCGCACTGCGGAACACCGGTTTTACATAGTTTCGTTCGAATACGCTGTTTGGAAATGATGTGAGAATTCTGGGGTTTACATCCAGCGAAATAAATATGGCGTCGGAATCGTCCTTGTCGCGAATCATATGGAGCACTTCCGGATTGATGTATATCCCCTCTCCTTCCTTCAGGTCAATCGTCTGCTGATTGAAAAATACGGAGATCGTTCCTTGAACCACATACGTCAGCTGAAATTCGTAATGCCAGTGCCAGTTGATGAACCCCAGCACGTTCTTCTTGAGGTCGTTTTCGTGAACGGCCAGCGGAAAATCAAAGGTTCCTATCCGCGTCGTTTCCATTCGCTTGCTGTTGATGGGAATGTCAAAAATCTGCATCCGTGCCTCCCTCCTGCAAAAAGATCAATATTGCGATACTATATGCATAAATTATGATACAATTATATTTTTTCGTCAATATAATTATAACTGTAACGAGGAGGGCAATAGCCATGACTACTGCAGATTACGCAAAAAGAAATTCCATGTTCTTAATGGCTTTGTGTGCCGTTATGTGGAGTCTTGGAGGTATTTTCATTAAACTGATTTCCTGGAATCCGCTCCTGATTACGGGCGTGCGGAGCGTTATCGCCGCGCTGATTCTGGGGGGATACATGTTCGCAACAAAGACACCGGTGAAATTCAGCAAATATTCTTTTGGCGCCGGAATCGGCCTTTCAACATCCTGTATGTTCTTCGTCATGGCAAACAAACTGACGACCGCCGCCAATGCCATCGTGCTTCAATATGCGGCGCCTGTTTTCATCCTGCTGATGTCGGCCTTTTTATTCAAGCAAAAGCTGCATAAAAAAGAAATCATCGTGGTCGGAATCGCCATGTGCGGTATAGTGCTTTTCTTTCTGGATCAGCTGTCGCCGGGTAATATTCTCGGGAATGTCTTCGGCATTTTAGCCGGTATTTTCCTGGCACTCATGTTCGTCATGGTGGGGCAGGGCGGCAAAGATGATTCCATACGCATGAGCGGCATCCTGTTCGCACACTGCATAGCTTCTATCGTCGGTGTTCCAATCGGACTTGCCGCGACCGCATCCACCACAGGAATGGAGGTTCTGTATATCATAATTCTGGGCATATTTCAGCTGGGAATTCCTTACGTACTTTACTCCGTGGCGTCAAGGAACTGCCCGCCGCTGGCCTGCTCTCTCATCGGTATGCTGGAGCCTCTGCTCAATCCTGTGTGGGTTGCCATATTCGTCGGTGAAATGCCGGGAGGTTTCGCACTGATCGGTGCGGCTATCATTATCGCCGTTGTAACCTGGTGGTGCATCAGTGAAAGTAAGCAGCCGGCTCCGAGCACGACAGAATAAAAAAAGGTTAAAAACACCTTAGAGCTAAAGAGTAAAAGAAGTTAGAGACAAAAAGAACAGCATGTACCTGAACCGTACATGCTGCCTTTTTATGCTTTGTTAAATTGAGTATTGTCTAATTGGATTAATAATATATCGAGCTTGAGAATGCGCCGTTGAAGATAGCTATTATAATGCCGATTCCCCAAATTACGCATCCGATGATGCCCAGTATAAAACCGGCTTTTCTGATGCCTTCGTCGTTTCCTTCATTCTTAGCGGAAATCGCCAGAATAAGGCCGATAAGACCGCAGACTCCGCAGCATACCAGGCCTGCGATGCCCAGAATCAGAGAAGCAATCGCTTTGCCGTGTGCAGGCGGCTGAGCGGAAGCACTCGGATATGAGTACTGGTAGTTCTGATTGCCGCCGGTGAACTGATCTCCGGCATTCCCTGCATTGTAGGTGTTGTACTGCTGACCCGCATTCTGCTGCGTGCCGTTGTACTGGTACTGCTGATTCATATTCTGCTGTGCATCATTGTACTGGTACTG
>CAVCML010000039.1:0-4654 GCA_963603335.1 Bacteroidaceae bacterium
CCGGCTGTAAACTCAGCCTTGCAATATTGATTCTTGATTTCGTTTATCTTACTGAAATTATATCATGACCGCCTCATGATAACTAAGAATTCTGCAGTTCAAAATTTATGTGAGCAATATCCTTTTCCGTCAAACCTGTAACAAAAATCGCTGTAACTTCATTTGCCCCGGAAAAGGCAAATACCAGCTGCCCGGTTTTAACGCAGTGATCTGCAGTTTCTAATAATGTTTCTTTTCTCCAGATCCTTATTTCCATTAATCATACTTACTTAACCCCCTTGAAAAATTATACCTCACTCCACACGAATCTCTATCGGTTCGCATACATTGTATATCTATTGCAAAGGCTGAAATAAAGATGCACAATTGCCGGTGTATGTGTGCTGCATTATGCCAGGAAATCCAAATCAATAATTATGTCCTCGTCCTGCCTGCAGCCGAACATCCCCGCCATATAAACCGGCATATAAATGCATCTCTCATCTGCTTCTACATTTGATAGTGAAAGCACATACCCCTTGTCTATCGAATATTCATTTGAATTAAGAAGATTATCCAGAGCCTTATGTCTTTTGAAATTTTTGCCTGATTTGATTTCCAGAGGAACAATATGATTATCGTATTCCACCAGAAAATCAATTTCTCCTATAGCTCTGCTTTTAAAATAATACGGCCTTGCTCCTGCGCTCGTCAGTTCCTGTGCAATATAGTTTTCAAACAATGCTCCATTGTTAATTTCATTTTCATTATTCATACCAAGCAGTTCCTTACTCACATATGCAGGATAACATGATGTCAGCAGACCGACATCGCCCATAAACAGCTTGAATTGATTTGTAGACCTTGACAGAATCAGCGGCGGCTTTGGCTGATCAGCTATATATACCGGTATAGCTGCCGCAGCTTCCTTCAGCCAGAGAAAGCTGTTTTCATAACGGCTAAATTTGAGTTCCTTATCAAGCTGCGTGAAGATAAATCTTCTGTTCTGCTGATTAAGCTGTGCCGGTATTGAATCAAATATTGAAATAATCCGCAGCTTTCTGTTGTCGTTTTCGTATTTTACAAAGTCCGCTTTATACTGTCGAAGGATATTCTGCTGTTCATTACGAACAGCACTCAGGCTGCGCGTATTAATAAATTCGTTCACCACAGACGGCATTCCGCCGCAGATCAGGTAATAATAAAAAACATTAAGCATACGCCCATGAATTATCTCATCAACAGGTTTCAGTTCGTCAAAGCACTCTCTGAGATATTCAACAGTAGTATTTCTGACTCCAAGCGCCTCCGCAAATTCAAACAATGTCATCGGATACATCTGAAACATATCGATATATCCGACCGGAATACTTTTGATTCCCTTTAATTCAACGCCAAGATTGGAACCGCTTAATATGAATCTGTATCGACCCTCATCAACCAGAAATTTGATTTTTGTTATGATATCCGGATACAGCTGAATTTCATCAAGGAATATCACCGACTCCCCTTCCTTAAGTTCAGTATCTGAATAAAGTGCCAGCTTTGTTGAAATATCTTCTGCGCTGTTTAATCCGGAAAGCACTTTTAAGATGTCTTCACGCTCCTGAAAATTCACCTCGAAAAATGAAATGCCATTACAATGCAGCATTTCCCGTATAAGATACGTCTTGCCTACCTGGCGTGCCCCGTATATAAGCAGGGCCTTACTGCTGGTATCTATCCACTTTTGAATTTTTTCTTCACATTGCCTTTTCATACCATTTTCCTTCCTGTGCACTTATAATCATATAAAATTTTGCCCCGTTTTTCAAGTTTTATTTTGCAGTTTTGCCCCGTTTTCTAAGTTTTATTTTGCAGTTTTGCCCCGTTTTTCAGGTTTTGGAGAGTCTTTTGTACCAATCAAAAAAAGCAGACACAAAAAATATATCTACTTTTCTTGACTGCTGCACACTATTGTTAAAATTTTGTAGTATAATAACATCATGAAACTTAAAAATTGACAATTCAAGTACATATTTCAAGAGGAGGCCTGTAATGACACTTAAAGAACTTCTTGCAAACAAGGACATTAAGAACGAAATCGACGAAGCTATAAAGAAAACCGAACCTAAAAATGACAAGGAATGGATTGAAGCTCTGATCAAGGAAGCTGAAAAACGCGGCATTGAAACAAATGAGAACGAAGCGAGAGCTCTCCTTGTAGCAAAAATGCCTATTGACGAGGAGGCAATGGAGAATATTGCCGGTGGGAGAAAAGTTTATTCGGACGGCTACAGTGACTGCGAGTATACGGACTACTGCTGGTCTGACATGGGCTGCGTCGTGGCAGTTTCTTCATGTCACTACAACTACACGTGCTTCTCATCTTATACATGCGAAATGATTGTAACATGGAGTTCAAACTGTTCAAGTACACTTAAGATACCGCCTGAAGACAGATAAAGCTTTAATACAGTATCCTGGTTTGAATGCCGGATATCGGAAAATTCTCCGAATCCGGCATCTTTCATAGGACGCGGCGGCAACACTTCGGCCTATGATACTTTATTCATCAATTGCAATCAATCAAATTCTATCATCTGATTTGTGCATTCGTTTTTCTGTTATTCTTCTGAAATTTATCTTTTTATGAAAAGACCGCAGCTGCTTCTTATGCGTGCAGAGCCGTTCTTTACAGTTGCTGCAAAGCAGATTCTCGTTAGTTTTTTCTGAAAATCGCTCCGGATGTTTCCTATACACATATTCCCAACGAAGCATCAGACCCAACGCTGTTATGCACAGCGACCATGTGAAAAAGCTCTTTATGAGAAACAGCGGTGTAAACATCATTATGTAGTCCCATGTATATATCCTGCAGCTGATGCAGCATTTGTTTTTCATGAACAACGTCTGAAATGGGCAGAAAAAAAGAATACATATCATATCGGACACAGAGTAAAGCAGACTTATGAGTACAAGTATCCCCCTGTCTATAATTCCTGCAAAGTAAAATACTGCAACAGTACCATTCAGCAATATCCACAGCAGCAGAATATACAGTGCGCTGCGATCATATCTCCGCAATTCTTTTTCAGAAATTTCATCACTGTTTTCAGCCGGAATATAATTACATGCAAACTGTTTCTGACACCCCATGCTCTCGAATTCGAGGGGAAAATATTTCATTAACATTTCAACCATAAATACAATCCATATAAATACAGCAAAAATTTTGGCCGCTATAAAATCGCGCAGTAATCCTTCCGCCAGTCTCCCTGTGAGGTAAAGACCGAGACTGGCAAGAAATATTGCCGAACGCCCGAAAAGCTTGAGATAGTGACCTATTGAAATATCTGATATTTTTATTTTGTACATAATCATCACCTGTTAACATTTTTTATTGCCGTATATCGTTTGACTATATATACTTATTTATTATACATAAATTTTATGATTATTGTAAGGTATCAATAAAAGATTTAAACACTATTTCCCTGCCGCAATATCATATTAAGCCACCTCTCATCTCCGCGTCCTTCTCTGACATCACCGGTAATCCACATTTTCTCTATTTGCAGTCCTCGTATCTGCGCGAGAAATTCACTGAAACTTTCCTCTGTAAAATACGTAAAATAACGTCCATTTCGCTCACCTTCAAATGTGCCGTATTTGAAGGATGTATAAATCACGCCATCCTCCTTAAGTGCTGTGCACATTCTGCGAATCACACCGGGAAGTTCTTTTTTAGACAAGTGCAAAATTGAGGCGCATGCCCATATGCCGTCATATACATTCTGTTCGTCCAGTTCTTGAAAAAGCATATGCCTAACAGGCTGTCCCAAATACTCAGAGGCTGCTTTGCAGATTTCAGCCGATCCATCCGCAGCCGTTACCCGATATCCCTGATTCATAAAATATTTAGCGTCCCGCCCGGATCCGCACCCGAAATCCAGGATATCTATTTTGCTGCGAAACGCATCAGATTCTTCCTTTCGATGTTCTTCAGAAAGCAGGTACGACAGGAAAATCTCCTGAACTTCATGGAAATCCACTGACAGTGTCGTATTCACAAAATCCGCAGCGTTCTCATCATAATATGAAATCGTTCGGTCTTTCAATATAGTCATAAGTATCACTCTTTCTCTAAGTATGTTTTTTGGTAACGTCTCTTATAATAATCCATTACCCTGTATTCGACAACATCTTTTACCTGTTCTGCAAACGCCGGGTTTTGAGCTGTCTCTGCAAGCTCCTCCCTTAATGCCAAAGCTGCATCATCTTTCTGTATAAAAAATCCTTTTCCGGACTGCAGCAAAAAATGCACCGGCATCTTCATTATCTTCTTTATATGCTCTCTATCGGAAATTTCACAGAACTTTTCGTAGTCCAGTCCAATTTCAAGATCTTTCCAGTTGGTTCCGGTATTGAAGAATTCTTTCCAGCTGTCAAGAAGCTGCTCCTCGGTCACCGACATGCGCACTCCTCCATTATAACAGAATGCCATCAGCACGGGCATCTTATATACTTTTGTCATATTTGTATTTTCAATCAGTCTGATGAATTCCCGACCGATTCCACTGTAAAGCTGCTTTTCATCCTCCGTCAACTCATCAAGCTGCTCTCGATATTCAAGATATCTTTTGAATGGATTTTCCTTTGAATTACCGATAGCACTCCGGTACACATCATCGTC
>CAVCML010000040.1:0-16321 GCA_963603335.1 Bacteroidaceae bacterium
AAAGGAGGCAAAATACAACCATGACTAAGATATTATTCGTCTGCCACGGCAATATCTGCCGTTCGACGATGGCAGAGTTTGTTTTCAAGGATATAGTGCGCCGTGCAGGGCGAGAAAAAGAGTTTTATATAGAATCGGCGGCAACAAGCCGGGAAGAAATCGGTAACGATATACATCCGGGAACAAAGAAAAAGCTGCAGGAGAATGGAATCCCGTTTGAGCGGCATTATGCCAGGCAAATTATAAAAGCCGATTATGATAAATTTGATTATCTGATCGGTATGGATGATGCCAATGTGCGCAATATTCAAAAGATTTGCGGCGGTGACTCGGAAAGCAAAGTCACAAAGCTGCTGGATTATGCAGGAAAAAATCGAAGCATTGCAGATCCGTGGTACACGGGGAATTTCGATGAGACTTACGATGATGTGATTGAAGGCTGTGAAGCTTTGATGGAGGAATTGCTGTGAGCGTACAAACAGACATGAATAAAAATAGAAAATATTTACCGGTATTTGAGGAATATCCGGAAGTGATAGGATTCTTTTCGCTGAAAGATGGTGCGGTGGAGGGATCTCCGTACAATAATCCGGAAATGTTCCGGCAGTTAGGCCTTGAGGATGCAGTGCGTGTTTGGCCGGTGCAGATTCATAAAACACAGGTAGCTGTAATCCGGCAGGAAGATATGGATGCAGCTGAAGACAGTACTCCGGCTTCCATAATTATCCCGGATACCGATGGTATGATTACAAACTTGAAAAACGTTCTGCTGACCACAGTTCATGCGGATTGTTTGGCAGTGTTCTGTTACGATCCGGTGAAGAAAGCTATAGGACTTTGCCATGCAGGATGGAGGGGTACCTGTGCGGGGATTGCGATGGAAATGATTGAGAAAATGGAGGAAGAGTACGGTTGTGACTCAGATGATTTGCAGATTTGCATCAGTCCGGGGATCAGCCAGTGCTGCTTTGAAGTCGGTATGGAGGTAGCAGAAGCCTTTGCAGAAAACTGGACATTTGCAGAAGACTACATAACCAGAACACCGCAGGATGCGGCAAACGGCAAATGTCATATTGATATCAAGGGAATCAATCAGGAGCAGTTGGAACTGATGGGGATACCGACGGAGCAAATTCAAGTCAGCGAACACTGCACCTGCTGCGAGCCTGAATTGTTCTGCTCATACCGCAGAGAAGGCGGCACATATATGCGCATGGGCGGAGGACTTTGCATGAAGGAAAAATAGGGGAGTGCTGTTTGGGCTCATGCCATAAAAACGCCGTTTTTTAAATCAAAAAAGAAAATCGTGCCGGATTGCCGGGAATTTTAGGCAGCCATCCGGATGCAGGCAATAATGCATAATATACAATGGGGATTCTTGACAGGAAGTCCCCTTTTCGCTATTCTGTAAAGGTATGAAGTATGAACAGGAAGCCTTTAACTGAAGAAAAGGAGAATATATGAAACTGATATCGTGGAATGTCAATGGCCTTAGGGCCGCAATGGGAAAGGGATTTTTAGAATTTGCAAAGGAGGCGGACCCGGATGTTCTCTGCGTGCAGGAAACAAAGATGCAGGAAGGACAGGCGGAAGTACCGCTGGAAGGATATCATCAGTACTGGTGCTCCGCGGAAAAAAAAGGATATTCGGGCACGGCGGTATTCAGCAAGGAAGAACCAATCAGTGTCAGCTATGGTCTTGGAATAGATGAACACGATCATGAGGGGCGGGTAATCACGGCAGAATATGAAAAATTTTATCTGGTGAACGTATACGTGCCGAATTCGCAAAGCGAGCTGAGAAGGCTGGATTATCGCATGAGCTGGGAGGACGATTTTCGGGCATATCTGAAAAAGCTTGAGAAAACCAAGCCGGTAATCACTTGCGGCGATTTTAATGTTGCATTTAAAGAAATTGATTTAAAAAATCCGAAAACCAACAGAAAAAACGCCGGATTTACCGATGAAGAACGGGCAAAGATGGGCGAACTGCAGAATGCCGGATTCATTGACACGTTCCGATATTTTTATCCGGATCTTGAGGGCGTGTATTCCTGGTGGAGTTACCGCTTCAATGCGCGCAAGAACAATTCCGGATGGCGTATTGACTATTTTCTCGTATCCGAAAGTCTGAAACCGATTCTGCAGAAAGCAGAAATCTTAACAGACGTATACGGCAGCGACCATTGTCCGGTAAGTCTGGAAGTGGAGCTCTAGCATGATTTATTTATTTTCATTTGAGGGATTGCATGAGATTGAAGAATCGCGGTATCGACTGCCGCGCAAACTCGTGATGCAAAGTTTTGAAGAAGATTTTACGCCGCAGGGAAGGACGGAATATCCTTTTGAGCAACCCGAGGATTATGAAATCTTTTCAGGTGATATCGATAAAATTGTGCTGGAAAAATGGCGCCCGGTGATGGAAGATATTCTCTATGATATGCAGGATATACCAAAGCTGATTTTCTTAACGGAAAGCGACAGACGGTTATTTCTATACATGAAAAACAAGTTCCGCATGCACATTGGAGCATGGGATTATTACTCATTGGAATCACTTCTGCAGCTGGCGGACATGGAAGAAAACAAGTGTGAGCTCAGTCGCATTCGTGAGCAGTTGAAAGAAGAACAAAGGACGGCTGCTTTTGAGCAGAAAAATGCCGGGAGCATCGAGGAAAAACTGGGATCGGTATGCCGCAAATACGGTATGAAAGCAGAGTTTCGCAGCGGTACGGCATACATAACAACCTATGCCGGAGAGTGGTATTTTGCATATAATGACCGACCGATTACGCTGTACCACAAAAATTCCATCCCGGCCAAGGGAAGGGACGGCAGTCTTATTCGTCATTCCCATATTCAGCCGGTGGAACTGTACGCACCGCTGCAGGTACTTGCTTATATTCGCAATCATGAGGCGGCAGAAGAACGGAGAATTCTAGGCGGGCAGCCGGAACAGCAGGGGCAGCCGGAACAAACGAGGAGAGAGAAGGGCAGACGCAAATGAGATTGCTGAAACGAATAGTGCAGAGCACACCGGTTCCTGTTTCCGGGGTGATGCTCAGCTTTTCTGCTATGGACACTTTGTTTCAAAGCCTGGAGCACCCGGCAGCATCTTACGGCCCGGTGAAATATATCTGCGGAAGCATCGCCTTCATTATTTTTCTGGTGCTGACGGCCAAATTGTTTATCTGTCCGGCACAGGTGCGGGGAGCGATGAACAAGGGAAATCAGGCAGCGATTCTGCCGACATACTCAATGACGCTGATGAATCTCAGTGTGTTTTTTAAACCGCTTTTGGGAAGCGGTTCTTTTGGAGTATGGGTTGCGGCAATCGCATTGCATCTTGCGCTGGTATGCAGGTTCACCTGGCATTTTCTGATTAGATTGCGGTGGGAGGAAGTATTCATATCCTATGTGGTCGGTTATGCCGGCATTGCCAATATTGCTATCACATCACCGGCCTATGGTATGCAGCCGCTGGGAAAGGCAGCGTTCTGGATTGGATTCTGCTGCGTCTGCATCGTCTTGATTATTGCATTGAGACGCCAGATATGCCTGCCGGAAATGGCAGAAGCAGACCGATTTTTATTTCTGGTAATCGCATCGCCTATGAGCGTTTGTCTCACCGGTTATGTCAAAGCATACGGTGCGGGAATTTCTTATTCCATGCTGCTGGGACTCTTTGGTATTGCAACGATTTTTTATATCACAGCACTGATACAGGTCCCGAAGTTTTTAAAGCGAAGTTTTTATCCCAGTTACGCATCTTTTACCTTTCCGTTTGTTATCAGTGCAATCGGAGTGAGGGATATATTATCGTATTTTACATCACAGCATATCGTTTTTAGAATGCTGGAGGCGCTGGCATCTATTGAGAGCGTTATAGCAATTCTGCTGGTGATGTATACCTTCATCAGATATATTCGTCATGTCCGCCAGGCGGTTCGCTTTTAGCGATGTATGATTGCCGGAGCTAATGTATGGCTGCCGGAGCGAATGCAAAAAACTTCATCTTGACATATACCCCTCAGGGGTATATTATCGTGACAGAGAGGTAAATCGAAAAAGGTGGTTTTACATGAAAGAAGAAAGCTGCTGCTGTCAAAAAACGACAGAGCGTTCAGAAAAAGAATACAAGAGCCTGATGAATCGACTCAGCCGCATCGAGGGGCAGATTCGAGGTATAAAAGGAATGGTGGAAAGGGATGTGTACTGCACGGATATATTGATTCAGGTAGCGGCGGTCAATGCAGCGCTGAATTCCTTTAATAAGGAGCTTCTGGCGGAACACATTCGCAATTGTGTGGCGCGAGACATCCGAGAGGGCAGGGACGAGACAATTGAGGAACTTGTGGCGACGCTGCAGAAGCTGATGAAGTAGCAGACCTGCCAAAAGGAGGAATCGGATTTGAAACAATATCATGTAACGGGGATGAGCTGCGCGGCGTGCAGCAGCCGTGTCGAGAAGGCGGTGTCCAAAGTTGCCGGAGTGGAGAGCTGTTCGGTCAGCCTTCTGACCAATTCCATGGGAGTAGAAGGACCGGCAAGTCCTGAGGCTGTTATCGCAGCCGTGGAGGCGGCAGGTTACGGGGCTTCCTGTAAAGGCTTCGCCGCAGGTTCATCTGAGATTTCGGGAAACGGCGGAGCCGGAGGCGCTTCTGAGGCCGAAATGCTGAATGATACGGAAACGCCGGTGCTGAAAAGACGGCTCATATGGTCCGTTATATTTTTAGTGGTGCTGATGTATTTTTCTATGGGACACATGATGTGGAACTGGCCGGTGCCGGAAGCCCTGGAGGGTAATCATGTGGCGATGGGGCTTTTGCAGCTGCTTTTGACAGCGGCGGTTATGGTCATTAATCAGAAATTTTTTATAAGCGGTTTTCGGAGTCTATGGCATAGAGCTCCTAACATGGATACGTTGGTGGCAATGGGTTCAACGGCTGCTTTTGTGTACAGCACTTATGCGCTGTTTGCGATGACGGGAGCGCAGGTGCGCGGCGATATGAACGGTGTGATGCAGTATATGCACGAGTTTTATTTTGAGACGGCCGCTATGATTTTGGCACTGATTACCGTGGGCAAGATGCTGGAGGCGAGATCAAAGGGCAAGACTACCGATGCACTGAAAAATCTCATGAAGCTGGCACCGAAAACAGCAGTTATTCTGCGGGATGGCAAAGAGACGGAAGTTCGCGTGGAACAAGTGGTAAAAGGCGATATATTCGTAGTAAGGCCGGGAGAAAATATACCGGTGGACGGTATCGTACTGGAGGGCGTGAGTGCGGTAAACGAAGCTGCACTGACGGGAGAAAGCATACCGGCGGACAAGGAACCGGGAGACCGGGTTTCTGCGGCTACAGTCAATCAATCCGGATTTCTCAAATGTGAAGCCGGCAGGGTTGGAGAAGATACGACACTATCTCAGATTGTCAAGATGGTCAGCGATGCCGCAGCGACGAAAGCGCCGATTGCCAAGATTGCAGATAAAGTTTCCGGAGTATTCGTTCCGGCAGTAATAGGGATTGCGGCTGTAACGATTGCAGCCTGGCTGCTTTGCGGTCAGAGTGTCGGATATGCGCTGGCAAGAGGCATTTCCGTTCTGGTAATCAGCTGCCCGTGTGCACTGGGTTTGGCGACACCGGTAGCCATCATGGTCGGAAACGGCATGGGCGCCAAAAACGGAATTTTATTCAAAACGGCTGTTTCGCTGGAAGAAGCCGGAAAAGTAAATACAGTTGTGTTGGATAAAACGGGAACCATAACAAAAGGAGAACCTAAGGTTACGGATTTTGTTATGGCAGTAGGCGTATCGGAAGCAGAACTTCTGGAAACTGCTTATGCACTTGAAGCTAAGAGCGAACACCCACTGGCCAAAGCTGTGGCGGCGCTTGCGAAGGAAAGAAAGCTGAAAGCATTCAATGTGCAGGATTTTGCGATTCTGCCGGGCAATGGTTTGACTGCTGTAAGCAATGGTAATCAGATGATTGGCGGAAGTCTCGCATTTATAAGTAATCGTGTCGGCGTACCGGAGGATATAAAGACAGCGGCGCAGCACCTGGCTGAAGAAGGTAAGACACCGCTGCTGTTTGCGCGTGACGAAAAGATTCTGGGCATCATCGCCGTAGCGGATGTCATTAAGGAAGATAGTCCGCAGGCAATCCGTCAGCTGCAGAATATGGGTATCGAAGTGGTTATGCTCACGGGCGATAATGAGCGAACCGCTGCTGCTGTCGGTAAACAGGCCGGTGTGAATCGGGTTATTGCAGGAGTGCTCCCGGATGGTAAGGAAGCGGAAATCCGCAGATTGAAACGCAGGGGCAAGGTAGCTATGGTGGGAGACGGTATAAATGATGCGCCGGCGCTTACCGGAGCGGATATCGGAATCGCTATAGGGGCGGGAACCGATGTTGCCATCGATGCGGCTGATGTAGTGCTTATGAACAGCCGCATCAGCGATGTGCCGGCAGCGATACGATTGAGCAGGGCGACTTTGAGGAATATTCACGAAAACCTGTTCTGGGCTTTTATTTACAATATTATCGGGATTCCGCTGGCAGCAGGTGTATGGATTCCGCTGCTCGGCTGGCAGCTGAATCCGATGTTCGGAGCTGCGGCAATGAGCCTTTCCAGCTTCTGCGTTGTAACTAATGCACTGCGTTTGAATCTGTTCGATATGCGCAATGCTGCAAAGGATAAAAAAATCAAGAGAAAACAGGAGGAAATGACAATGGAAAAGACGATGAAAATCGAAGGAATGATGTGCGTACACTGTGAAGCAACGGTAAAGAAGGCTTTGGAAGCGCTGGAAAGCGTGGATCATGCGGAAGTAAGCCACGAGCAGAATCAGGCTGTTGTGACACTGAAAGAGGATGTGGCAGATGATGTTTTGAGAAAAGCGGTTGAAGACAAAGACTACAATGTAATATCCATCGCTTAGTGAATACTGTAAGATAGCAGAAAAAACAGGGAGAAAAGAAGATGCAACAGGAGTTGGCGACAAAATATGAAGCTTTGCAGCGGCATCTGAAAGAACTGGGTAAGCTGGTGGTTTCTTTTTCCGGAGGTGTAGACTCCACATTTCTGCTGGCAGCGGCTTATGAAGCCATAGGTAAGCAGGTGACTGCTGTGACTGCTGCAGGGAAATCGGTACCTCGGAGGGAAATCGAAGAAGCTGAAGAGTTTTGCAGAGAGCGTGGAATCAGGCACATTGTTTTCGCATTTGATGAATTGGAAATAGACGAATTTGCAGAAAACAGACCGGATCGGTGTTATTACTGCAAGACCGCTATTCTGCAGAAGGTTCGAGAGATTGCAGAGCAGGTGGATGCGGTATATATTGCAGAAGGTTCCAACGTGGATGATGATGATGATTATCGTCCGGGAAAAAGGGCAGTCACAGAAGCCGGGGTTATCAGTCCGCTGAAAGAGGCAGGATTGACAAAAGAAGATATACGTCAGATTTCCAGGGAAATGGGCCTTGCGACGTGGAATAAACCGTCATTTGCATGTCTGGCATCCCGTTTTGCTTATGAAGAACCCATTACGGCAGAAAAACTGAGAATGGTGGAGATGGCTGAGGAATTTCTTCGAAAAAACGGATTTTCTCAGTACCGCGTGCGGGTGCATGGGAGTATGGCGCGAGTGGAAGTGGTGACGGAGGATTTGGAGCGATTCCTGGAGCCGAATTTAAGATTGGAGTTTACAGCTTATATGAAGGAGCTGGGATTCACATATACTGCCCTTGATCTGGATGGATACCGGAGCGGGAGCATGAATGAGGTTTTAAAGAAAGAAGGATAGAAACATGAGTGATTATATTTCCAGAAATGATGCGCTGGAATTGGTAAAAGCGCATAACAAAGAGCCTTTTCATATTCAGCATGCATTGACGGTGGAAGGCGTGATGAAGTGGTTTGCAAATGAGCTGGGATTCGGTGAAGATGCGGAATACTGGGGCATTGTAGGGCTGCTTCATGATATTGATTTTGAAGAATATCCGCAGGAGCACTGCATAAAGGCACCGGAGATTCTGAGAGAAGCAGGTGTGGGTGAGGATATTATCCACGGGGTGTGCAGCCACGGCTACGGCATTACGGTGGACGTGAAACCGGAGCATATGATGGAAAAAGTGCTGTATGCTGCAGATGAGCTGACCGGGCTGATCGGAGCAGCGGCGTTGATGCGTCCGTCTAAAAGCGTGCAGGACATGGAAGTGAAATCGGTAAAGAAAAAGTACAAAAGTGCCAATTTTGCAGCGGGATGTTCTCGTGAGGTAATCGGACGAGGAGCTGAAATGCTGGGTTGGGAACTGAGTGAATTGATCGAGAAGACGCTTTTGGCGATGCGGTCCTGTGAAGCGGAGATTGCGGAAGCGATGGCGGAGGAAGAAAACTGATGACGGAAAACAGGTTTTTGAGAACCGAGATGCTGCTGGGGCAAAACAGTATTCAAAGATTGTCGGAAAAGAGGGTTGCAGTGTTCGGAATCGGCGGTGTAGGAGGTTATGTGGCAGAAGCGTTGGCGCGCAGCGGAGTGGGAGCACTGGATCTGATCGACAAGGATACGGTCAGTGTCTCCAATATCAATAGGCAGATTATTGCCCTTACCAGTACTGTCGGAAAACACAAAACCGAGGTAATGAAGTCGCGTATTCTCGACATCAATCCACAGCTGAAGGTAAGGACATACAATATGTTTTATCTGCCGGAGACAGCAGAGCAGTTTGATTTCACACAGTATGATTACGTTGCGGATGCTATAGATACGGTGAGCGGCAAAATCGCTCTGGTGCTTCATGCGCAGCGCTGCAATGTTCCGATTATCAGTTCAATGGGAGCCGGCAATAAGCTGGATGCATCACGCTTTGAGGTGGAGGATATCTACAAGACGTCGGTATGTCCGCTGGCAAAGGTGATGCGCAGAGAACTGAAACGCCGGGGAGTAAAACATTTGAAAGTGGTATATTCCAAAGAAGCTCCGCTGACACCGGATTATGAAGCATGCGGAGAAGAGGCGCGTGTAAACGGCAAGCAGGTGCCGGGCAGCAGTGCATTTGTTCCATCTGTGGCGGGCTTGATTATGGCAGGTGAAATTGTCAAAGATCTGGTTCAAAACTCGTAAAATCAACGATAATAAAAAACAGCAGGCGGTTCCGTGACGGAATGTCTGCTGTTTTGTTCTGCGTGTGAAATTCAGTTCTTCAGACTCTGCATAGGAGCCGGAATTCTGCCGCCTCTCTGAATCATAATAGAAGATGATTTTCGGTTGATTTTCATAATCGGACCTGTTCCCAAAAGACCGCCGAAATCCAGAACTTCACCGGCTTCATGACCGATGGCCGGAATTACGCGAACCGCCGTCGTCTTGGAGTTGACCATGCCGATAGCCGCCTCATCGGCGATGATTGCGGAGATGGTATCAGCCGGTGTATCTCCCGGAAGAACAATCATATCAAGCCCTACGGAGCATACCGCCGTCATAGCTTCCAGTTTCTCCAAAGTCAGAGTTCCGGCTTCAGCGGCAGCAATCATACCTGCGTCTTCGGATACCGGAATGAATGCACCCGAAAGCCCGCCGACATTGGAAGAAGCCATTAAACCGCCTTTCTTAACGGCATCGTTGAGCATGGCCAGTGCCGCCGTCGTTCCGTGGGTACCGCATTGCTCAAGACCGATTTCTTCCAGAATGTGAGCTACCGAGTCGCCTACGGCAGGAGTCGGTGCCAGTGACAGGTCGATAATACCAAACGGCACACCGAGCTTAGCCGAGGCTTCGCTGCCTACGAGCTGTCCCATTCGTGTGATTTTAAAGGCCGTTTTTTTGATGAGATCAGCCACTTCGGAAAGCGGAGCATCCTTCGGCAATTTTGCCAGAGCTGCACGTACGACACCGGGACCGGATACGCCTACATTGATAACGCAGTCCGGCTCACCGACACCGTGAAATGCGCCGGCCATAAACGGGTTGTCTTCAGGTGCATTGCAGAATACTACCAGTTTGGCAGCACCGATGCATTGTCTGTCGCTGGTCAGCTGCGATGTTTCTCTGACTATATTTCCCATCAGCTTTACAGCATCCATGTTGATTCCGGCTTTAGTGGATCCCACATTGACGGAGGAACAGACGAAGTCCGTTTCTGCCAGCGCCCGCGGAATGGATTCAATAAGTTCTCTGTCGCCTGCTGCAAAGCCTTTCTGTACGAGAGCTGTATATCCGCCGATAAAGTTGACGCCGATTTTCTTTGCTGCCTTATCAAGAGCGTGGGCATATTTGACCGGATTGCCGCCTGAGACAGCCGTAAGCATAGCGATAGGTGTGACGGAAACCCGCTTGTTTACGATAGGAATGCCGTATTTTTTTTCTATTTCCTCACCGGTCTGCACCAGGTCACCTGCAAGCCGGCAGATTTTCTCATAAACCTTTTCGCAGGATTTGTCGATGTCGGTATCACAGCAGTCCAGCAGTGATATTCCCATGGTAATTGTTCGTATATCCAGGTGTTCGTCCTGAATCATGGTAATGGTTTCCATGATGTCTTTCATATTCAGCATTGCAGTTACCTCCCACTGTCCTTAAATTCGATGCATGGAATTGAAAATATCTTCGTGCATCACATGAACGGTCATTGTCGGAACTTCCTGCAGAATGCTTTCTTTCAGTTCTTCAAGAGAACATTCCATTTTCTCTATATCCACCAGCATAATCATGGCAAAATATTCATCCAGAATCGACTGGGTAACCTCTGCGACGTTGACATTTGCTTTAGCGCAGGCGGTGCTGACTTTTGCCAGAATGCCGACCATATCTTTCCCAATAACGGTAATGACTGCTTTCATAATTTCCTCCTGTAGCCTAGTAATAATTTAATATTTTATCACATTATAGTGCCCGTCTTCAAGGGCGGAATCCACTTTCCATCGTATTTTTAAATCGGGATATTTCTGCTCAAAATACAGCTTGTTTCGTTTGGCATTTCCAATCATGTTGGAGAAGGAATGTCCATTGCTTTTGAATGCAAAGGATTCTGATGGAATCTCATTTTTTTGAGCATTTTCAAGCAGCCGGCACAGCTGCTGTTCCAGAGATTCTTTTGCGAGTTCTCCCTCCACAAGCTGGCGAAATGCCGGATGAAAGGTGTGACCGCAGACAGCTCCTCCTTCGGTAATTAAATCGGTGCTTTTAAGGCCGACTCTTAAAATAGTGATCCCTGCATTGTCGAGAATTCGGTACATTTCCTTGGTGGTGGAAACGGATTCATCAGTTGTAAGCGGCTGATAGAGTCCTTCCTTATACATTTGCAGAAGCCGGGTATCCCTGAGCACGATTGTGGGATAGAGCCTCGCCAGCTGCGGGGCAAGCCGAACCGTCTCCTTTGCAGATGCAATGCACTTTGCAGGAGAATCACCGGGAAGTCCGATCATAAGCTGGATTCCCAGTGTAAAACCGTATTCTTTAATCAGTTCGCAGGCTTTGTAAACATCTTCAGCTGTATGACCTCGGTTGGAGGCGCGGAGCACATCCGGATCAAAAGACTGAACTCCAAGTTCGATGATGTCGGCATCGTAGCTTTTTAAGTTGTCGAGAATATCGCGGCTTATGTAGTCGGGGCGGGTGGACATATGAATTTTGTCAATGAGCCCCGCATCTTTGTATTCTTTGGCAATAGCCAGAAATTCCGACTGTTCCGGGATGGGAAGTCCGGTAAAGCTCCCACCGAAAAACGCCACTTCAATGGTTTCAAGACCTCGCCCGGTGAGAGTGGGAAGATAAGTTTCAATTGTGTTTCGCACGTCTTTGGGACTCACATCGCTGCTTCGTGCGGTGATGGCTTTCTGATTGCAGAAAACGCAGTCGTTGGGGCAGCCGCGGTGAGGTATAAAGACAGGTATGATAGCATGTTTTTTCATATTAACAGTATACCACAAACAATTGAATATGGTATAATAAACGCGATTATTAGTGCGGTTTTGATGCAGGGGGATTGAAATGAAAAGGGATAAGAAGAGAATACAGCGGTATCGCAGACGCAAAATTACGGTAATTATTCTGGCGGTTCTGGTAATCGGCGTGGCCGGTTTTGCTCTGCTATATCAGGCGAAGCAGTCTCCGATTAAGCTTAACGGAGATGCAGAGATGACAATCGGACTCAATGGAGTGTATGATGAGCCCGGGGTAACGGTGAAGATAGACGGTAAGGATTACAGTAAAAAGGTCGTAACCACCGGTGATTTAAGTCCGGGTAAACCGGGGAAATATACGATAAAGTACAGCGTCAAAGGTTATACAGCAAAGCGAACGGTTATAGTGACGGATAAAATGAATCCGAGCCTGGAGCTGACGGGATCAGATAATATCACCATGAAGCTTGGAGAAAATTTTGAGGAGCCGGGTTATAAAGCGACCGATGAAAACGGTAAAGATATCACGGAAGATGTAAAGGTTTCATATGATGATTTCAACGAAGCAGGAGAAAATCAGCTGGCATATACGGTTGAAGATTCGAAGGGCAGAAAAACCCGCGTTTTTCGTGATGTAACGGTGGAACCTAACACAAATTATCAAACATCGGGATTTCCGATATGCATGTACCACTATGTGTACGATGAGAAAAATCCGCCTGAGGATCTTCATAAGCGATTCGGCAATTATATTTCGGCTCAGGCGCTGGAAGAAGAGCTCAATTGGCTCAATAAAGAAGGGTATTACTATCCAACGTGGAAAGAAGTTCGGAAATATGTGGACGGTAAGCTGAAGCTGCCGGACAAGAGCATTGTTTTGTGCTTTGATGACGGAGCAAAGAGCTTTCTGGATTACGGAATTCCGGTGTTGGAAAAATGCAGAGTTCCGGCTACCTGTTTTATGATTACGTCATCTAACGGTAAAGAAAAAATCGCCCGGTATCAGAGCGATTATGTATACTATGAATCCCATTCAGATAACATGCACCGGCCCGGAGGAAACATCGGACACGGCGGTATTTTCACAGCAATTTCCCGCGAAGAAGGCTTGGCGGACCTGAAAAAATCCATTGAAATCTGCGGAAGTGCAGATGCATTTGCATATCCGTATGGGGATTATAACGACAGCAGTGTGGCCATGGTAAAGGAAGCCGGTTTTCAGTGTGCGGTTACAACTCAGCCGGGCAAGGCAAAACCGGGAGACAATCCGCTGCTCCTGCCGCGCGTGAGGATGTCGCTTGGACAAAGTCTGGAGGCGTTTCAGAAAAAGGTTCAGCCGTAAGGTAAAAAGTGAATTCAGCTATCTCAAACTTCAGCCGGCTGCTGCAGAGGTTTCTGAGCAGCGTTAATCAGGATGCTGCCGATATCCGTCAGAGGGCTGTCATTTGGGTAGAATAAATCGATATCGCGATTTTTTACAAAGGTCGCGATTTTTTTATAATCCGGGTGAGCTTCAATATTGCCGTTTATGACCAGGAGGCGGCGGCCTGCGAGGGACAGGCCGCCGCAGCAGCCACCGATAAAGCCGTAGTCGAATCCCGGAAGCCGGATGTATCCCGGGCGAATCAGAAGCACATCTGTTTCATAGTCTGCAAGGGCCTTTGCGACTCCCGCATCGGAGGTGATAAATGAATTATCAGTTACCGGCAGCAGGCTGCAGCGGGTATAGCCCTGTTTGACGTGGATCTTGGTCAGGCTTGTATGTTCGGCAGCAGCATTTGATTCGGCGGCTGCCAGAAGGTCAGGATCCGTATACTGGAGATTGTGGATGAAATATTTACCGGTGCATACTGCATTATATCGGATATTTCCCGGGTAATTCCGCAAAAGTTTTTCCGGATTTCCGTAAAAAATCCGTGCGTTTTCCCATAGTCCAAGCTGGCACAGCAGAATATCCGCATGAGTGGAGATCTCCGGATAAACGACAGGCACGTCGGTAAAATTCAGCAGAAAGCCTTTTTCTTTAAGGAATCTTTGCAGCGATGGGGAAGTCATACGGGAAAGGTATACGGAGTTAACTTGTGGCATGAATAAATCCTCCTTACGGCAATTGATGATAATATTGTATCACGTTATGCAGAGATGAGCCAGGCTGCTCTTTTTTAAGAAACTCTTTTAATTCCCGGGGAAAAAGGGTAAAATTTAAAGAGAAATTTATCAAAATCAATAAAAGGGGTAGTCTATGTTTTCAGTCGCAGTTTGTGATGATGATGAATTATTATGTGAGAAGATTGAAGCGTGTCTGAATGATTATCGGCCGCATGGGACGGTGCGGTGCGAGTCGTATTACAGCGGAGAAAAATTGTATGAGGATATGATTCGGGGCGAAAACTTTGATCTGATCTTTCTGGATATTGAATTAAAAGCAATGAACGGAGTAAATCTGGGCGATAAGATCCGAACGGAGCTGCAGAACGAAAAGACGCATATCGTTTATATTTCTGCTAAATCAGAGTATGCGATGGAGCTGTTCGCGGTTCGTCCGCTTAATTTCCTGGTAAAACCGGTAAATGAAAAAGATATAATTGAAAGCCTGGAAAAGGCGATGAAGCTGTCGCAGTATTACGATGGTTATTTGAAATTTCAAAAAGGATCGGATTTATACAGCATTGCATACGAAGATATTCTGTATTTCAGCACCGGCGGGAGGAAAATTCAGGTGCATACGGATTCCCGTGAATATGAGTTTTACGGGAAACTGGACAGCCTTCTGCAAAAAATCCCACCGGGCTTTATACGTATTCACAAGTCTTATCTGATCAATGAATCGTATGTCAAGAAGTGGGGTTATGAGACAGTAATCATGACCGATGATACTGAACTGTCAATCAGTATGCGTTACAGAAAAACAGTACGCGAGAACCTTTTGAAGCGGTGGCGGGAGGAGTAGCATCATGGAACAAAGCAGTTTTTCACTCGTTATGTGTTTGCTGGGGAATTTTATCGGAGTCTGCATTCTGTTTCAGTTTTTAAATGTGTTTTTTGCAAAGAGCACAAAGAGGAAACGACTACTGCAGGCAGGTGCATTAGCCGCGTACTTTATTCTGAATAGCTTGGAATCCTTTGCCTGGAAATGCCCGCCATTCGTATTGCTGGCAACTTCGATTCTATCGATTTTTTTGATTACACTGCTGTACCGGGGCACCTGGAAAATGCGGGTCATTTCGACAGCTCTGGTTATGGGGCTCAATATCATTTTAGAAGATCTGGCATACCGGATCCTCATTACGCTGGGAACGGAATATGTTCTGGCGCTGATTTTAGCGGTTACAGACCTGCTGCTTTTTATGTGCATGATGGTTGCCCGCAAAATCGCCAGTATGAAACAGGGGGAATCCATCCCTTTTTCTGAATGGCTGGCTATCGTGCTGATTCCGGTCATCAGTATTTTTTTCTCCGCCATCGTTCTGGATAAGTGCAGGGATGAAGCGGCTGCCTTCTTAGGAGGTATGTGCGTACTGATCTTGAATCTGATCGTCTTCTATTTGCTGGAGCATCTGATGGAGCTGCAGCGCCAGAAGTTTGAGGTCAGTCTGCTGGAACAGGAAAACAAAGCATATACCAATCAGTTGAACGAAATGTCGGCGGCATACAGGAATATGCAGTCCATCCGGCACGATTTGAAAAATCATCTGCTGGTGCTCCACGAAATGAGCGTGAAGGAAGACTTCTCTGATATGGAGAAGTATATCGCGGCTCTGGACGGCGTGGTTCGGGAGAGCGAACCCCTTGTGAAGACAGGAAATCTCGTTATCGACAGTTTGCTGAATTTGAAGCTTCATGCGATTCAAAGCGAGCTTCATATCAAACCGGAAATAGACATCGCGATTTCAAAGGATCTGGCACTGGAAAAATACGATGCATGTGTGATCCTGGGCAACCTGCTGGATAACGCATATGAAGCGCTGGAGCATTGCGACAACGGATGGCTGAAGGTCTCTTTGCGGGAGCATCTGGGAACGCTCAGCATCAGCATAGCCAATACATACGCTGGAACGATCTCGAAAAAGGGAAAACTGCTCCTTACGACCAAGGAGAACAAAGAGCAGCACGGGATCGGCCTCAACAATGTACGAAAGGTCGTAGAGCAGTATCATGGAGAAATGGACTGTTATCATACGGATGAAATCTTTACGGTAGAGATACTGCTGTATCTCTAAAGATAATATTAAGAAAGTCGTTGTGATCAGAAATGATTGCAGCGATTTTTTTTATTTTTGTCAATAATATATATCATTTTTTACAATCTTCAAATAACTTCGTCATTTCGTACTATAATGGGCAAAATTATTCATTTATTTTATAAAAGGAGACCAGCTATGAAAAGTCAAGGTGATTTTTGCAAATAATTTAAAATTT
>CAVCML010000041.1:0-11743 GCA_963603335.1 Bacteroidaceae bacterium
GGCTGTGTTTAATGATTGTGATTACAGACTGCTGGCTTCAGACAAACCGGTTTCACTGGAGATGATGAAGTCTTTTGACCGCAAAGCTCCGGAAAACCTCAGTCTTTACGAAGATAAAGCCTACAAGATTATCGATGCAGACAACCTGATAGATCTCGACTTGTATGAAGAAAAGCACTACAAGAACGGTAAAACCAAAAAAATTAAAGCAAAAGGAGTTCTGAAGCAAAAACTGGTTATCACATTTTCCAGAAAAGCCATGGAATATCAGCGATATATCCGCAGCCGCCAGATAGAGCGAGCCAAAGCGCTTTTGAAAAACCTTGATCCAGAAACATACAAGAAAGGACCTCACGATGTGACGCGATTTATCAAACGCACATCCAAAGGTGCTTCCGGTGAAAAGGCTACTGACCAGTATGAAATCAACAACAAGCTCATCGAAGAGGAAGAAAAGTATGACGGATTTTATGCTATCGCCACTAATCTTGACGACGACGCGAAGACTATTGTGGATATCAGTGCCAAGCGTCATCGAATCGAAGATTGCTTTCGGGTTATGAAAACAAACTTCTCAGGCAGACCAGTATACCATCATACCA
This sequence comes from Bacteroidaceae bacterium, assembly GCA_963603335.1. Taxonomy (GTDB): domain Bacteria; phylum Bacillota; class Clostridia; order Peptostreptococcales; family Anaerovoracaceae; genus Lentihominibacter. Next base: position 603 of record CAVCML010000041.1, read on the forward strand.
AAGAGCGTATTATCGCACACTTCATGATTTGCTATACAGCGCTTCTGATTTACCGGCTGCTTGAAAAGAAGCTGAACGATAACGGTGAACGCTTCACAACGAACAACATTATTGAGACTCTAAAGAACATGAACGTTGCAAATGTACAAGAAATGTACTACATGGCAACTTACACCGGTTCTCGAACACTCAATGCCATCAACAGCATTATTCCTCTGGATCTTGACCGGAAAAACCATCTGCCAAAAGAACTAAACAAAAAAATCAAAAAAATTTCAGAAGAATAATTCCATACAACTTTTTGATAAACATCAAAACGGCGGGACACATCTGATTGCAATGTGTCTCGCCGTTGTTGTACTCTTCAAGTGTCGAAAACGGGATTTTACTAGGATAATTGCAATAATTCTTCGAAATACGATCAGTCAAAATCATCTCATTCTGCAATCCATGTTATAATGAATTATAACCGTTATAAAACCATTGATACGGAAAGGATATTACATATATGAAACAACCATCTGAATTTCAAAAGTACTTTGATCATACGCTCCTAAAGCCTGCTGCTTCCCTCGAAGAAATTCTGACGCTTTGCCGTGATGCTGCAGAATACGATTTCGCAGCAGTCTGTGTAAACGGATGTCACGTAAAATTCGCTGCAGACAAACTAAAGGATACTTCTGTAAAGGTCTCTGCCGTTACCGGGTTTCCCCTCGGCGCTATGTCCACTGAAGCAAAAGCTTTCGAAACCGAAAATGCCATAAAAAACGGTGCCGCCGAAATTGATACCGTCATCAATATCGGAGCTTTAAAAGACGGCCGTTACGATTACATCCGCCGGGAATTGAACACTCTGTCCGACCTCTGTCACCAAAATCAGGCCATTCTGAAAGTCATTCTGGAAACAGGACTCCTCACCGAAAGCGAAATTCAAACAGCCTGCATTCTAGCCGAACAATCCGGCGCGGATTTTATAAAAACATCCACCGGATTCAACGGGCCCGGAGCCACTGCAGAAGCTGTAAGACTAATGAAAAAATCCACGGGTGCCGCCATAAAAATCAAAGCATCCGGCGGTATACGCACTCTTAAGGATGCCCTTACTATGATTGAAGCAGGTGCCGACCGTCTGGGCTGCAGCGCTTCCGTTGCCATCATAAAAGAATATCTGCAGGAGAATGAAAAATAAAAAAACTCCGCACCGTTTGCCAAAAAGCATTCGATGCGGAGTTTTTTGTCGTTTACTTAAAACATGGAATCTTATTTACAGAAGTGTAGCCACGTAACCAAGAGTTCTTACCATCTGAGAAACATAGCTCATTTCATTATCATACCAGGAAACAACCTGTACTTCGAATACGCCCGTTCCGCTTCTTTCTACGAAAGTCTGCGTTGCATCAAACAGGGAACCGTAACTCATACCGATAATATCGCTGGATACGATTTCTTCTTCATTATAACCAAAAGATTCGCTGGCCGCTTCCTTCATTGCATTATTAACACCTTCCAGCGTTACCGATTCCGTAGAATCCTTTAATACTGCAGTCAGAATCGTAGTGGAACCTGTAGGTACCGGCACTCTCTGTGCGGATCCCTTCAGTTTACCGTCCAGTTCCGGAATAACCAGTCCGATTGCTTTCGCCGCACCTGTGGAATTCGGAACGATATTGATTGCGCCGGCTCTGGCTCTTCTGAAATTGTTCTTTTTATGCGGTCCATCCAGAATCATCTGATCACCTGTGTATGCATGAATCGTTGTCATGAATCCGGTTCTTACTTCCCTGTAGTCGTTCAATGCCTTAGCCATAGGAGCCAGACAGTTTGTCGTGCAGGAAGCAGCGGAAATGATATTATCTTCCTTTGTCAGAGTTTTTTCATTTACACCATAAACGATTGTCGGCAAATCATTTCCGGCCGGTGCAGAAATCAGGACTTTCTTTGCGCCTGCATCGATATGTGCCTGGGACTTTGCTTTAGAAGCAAAAAAGCCCGTGCATTCCATAACAATATCTACACCCAGTTCTCCCCAAGGAAGCTTTGCAGGATCTGCTTCCTTATAAATTCTGATTTTTTTACCTTCTACGATGATATGCTCTTCGTCATGACCTACATCATGTCCGAAATTTCCCTGTACACTGTCATATTTCAACAGATACGCCAGCATTTCCGTCGTAGCCAAATCATTAATTGCTACAACTTCGAAATTGTCATTTTCAAACATCTTACGAAATGCCAGTCTTCCGATTCTTCCAAATCCGTTAATTGCAATTTTAGTACTCATACATTACCCTCCTTAATACTCTTTCATTCTCCACTTCATAATATTATCTACAAATCTGCATTCCAGTCTTCCACTGTCCTGAAGATATGTTAAATAGCTTTTCACAGTTGATGAAAGCAAAGCTTGCTGTGCCGGTCTTGCATGCATCTGCAATATTTCATACATCTGCTGCAGAATTTCATCCAGTCCGCGGTATTCTCGGCAAATCACGCAAAGTATATCGCAAATCTTATTGACGCTTTTTAGATTTGCGTTCAAAGTTTCTGTGATATCACTTTCCACAATTCCATGAGACGGTACAAACATTTTTCCTTTAATCTTCTTTAAATGCTTTAATGTATCTATATAAGCACCTGCATTATAAAGAAAACTAAACGGATATTGTGCAAGAAAACTTCTGCTTAAATAAGAATCTCCCAAAAACCAGATATCATCCGATGTTTTTATTCCTATCATTCCGAAAGAATGCCCCGGAAGATACATCCATTCGATGCCATCCGGCGATTCTTTTTCTATCGATTCGAATCCGATTATTCCAGGATGCGCAAAAATTTTTCTCAGCTTTTCCGGCGGATATCCGCCATTCATATATGCAGCTTCCAGTTCAGAGTAGTGAGCAAATACCATATCATAATCCGTACAGTATGCCGGAATCCCATATTTCTTCATCAGGTATTCATTTCCGCCCAGATGATCGATATGAGTATGGGTATTTATAATGCATGAAGGAATCCAACCCTCACGCTTCAATATTTCATCAATTTTTTCACCGTCGCCTTTTGATCCGGTATCTATCAGATACATCTTACCGTTTTTTGCAAAATGAATTCCGATATTGGTATCATGCATGATATACCAAGTCTTAGCTCCAATCTGTTTCAGCTCCATACTTCATAATACTCGCTTTCTGTATGCATTATACAATGTTATACATATATCGTAAACCCACTCACTTCTGATTTGTACCAATATTCGTAACTCATTTCCGTTTTATACCACTCTTTTGTTTCCAACCAAAAAAATATGCATTGTGAGCTTTTTCAGCCGCAATGCATATTTGTAATTTACTTTCAAAACAGCGTTTTGTTCCTATTCTTCATCTTTGTCATCAGGAAATCCGTTTTTGCTTCTTTTCGCAAATATAATGCAGGACAGAGCACATCCGCCCCATAAGCCAACGCCGCCGATGATTAGCATAACGATTGCACTGGTACTCATATTACTGTCCCTCCTTATGAGCGATTTCATTTAAATCACGATATCCGTCTTTACCTTTTCTGAAGTTGAGGATACATCCGAAGATAATAACAAACAGAATCGATCCCCAACCAAATATTACAATATCCTTCGTAGCATAGCTGCCGTATCCTTCGAATATGTAGCTGATGGTGTTTAATACAATCATCGCACCGAGTACAAAAACGGTAACGAATTTAAGCGCGTAATTCCACCATTTTCCAATACTGAAATATGAGTAGCGATTTGCTTCTTGTCTCAATTTTTCCGTATTGAAGAACCAACCCAGCAAAAGCACTTCTGCACAACCGCAGCCTACGATACCGAGATTGTTGATAAATGCATCAACAATATCCAGAATGTTTAAGCCTCCGCCGGTAATAAATATAATACTTACTACAAATGACGGCACAACTACAATAGTTGTCGCTACCGTATGATTAATATCAAATTTATCATGCATACTGGAAATAACAGCCTGCAGAATTGAAATCATTGATGTAATCGCTGCAATAAACAATGCTCCGAAGAAGCAGAATCCAAACAGCGCATTTCCCGCAGGCAGTGCATTGATTGCAGTCGGGAAAGTCATGAATGCCAGGCCAACACCTCCGTTTGCAACCTCGGCAACATCAACGCCCTGCTGACCTGCCATGAATCCAACGATTCCAAATACACCGAGTGCTGTGAATACCTCGAATCCGTGATTAGCCGTTGCTGTAATACATGCACTGTTGACAACGTCCGTTTTCTTCGGCAGATAGCTTGCGTATGAAATCATAATAGCAAATCCAATGGATAAGCTGAAGAAAATCTGTCCGTAAGCAGCAACCCATACGCTAGGATCTTTTAATGCCGACCAGTCAGGCTGGAACAGGTAATTCAGGCCATCAACCGCTCCCGGCAGTGTAATGCCGCGAACAACCAGAATTATAATCAGCAGCATCAGAATAGGCAGTGTAACTCTGCAAGCCAGTTCGATACCGCGACGAATGCCTCTATACATTATAACAGCAACAATTGCCCATACAATCAGGAACGGAATCACCAGATTCATCTGCAATCCTCCCAAATCCGACGCACTGTCAGTTACTCCGAGGAATTCCAGGAAAAATGTGGTCGGATCATCGCCCCATTCCAGGGTAATAGAAAACTGTAAATATTTTAATGTCCATACTATGATTGCAATATAATATGTAGAAATAATAAAAGCTACCATCGCCTGGAACCAACCCAGGATTTCATACTTTTTGTTAATTCTTGCAAGCGTTACCGGCGCTCCGCCGTGATACGTCTTGCCCATGGTGTATTCCAGAATCAGAATCGGAATACCCGCTGTAATAATTGCAAAAAAATACGGAATAAGGAATGCTCCTCCTCCATTAGTACCGGCAATATACGGGAATCGCCAGATATTGCCAAGGCCTACTGCTGATCCGATTGCAGCAAGTAAAAAGCCTATTTTGTCATTCCATTGTTCTCTCAAAACACTTCCACTCTCCTTCTTTTTAGTTAAGTTTAATTATAATCTCAATTTTAATTTCCCCTTTTGACATAGAAAAAATTATAGAAGCTGTCTCAAAAAATGTCAATGAATTTCTTTGAAACAGCTTCTTATTTTCTATGTATCAGCTACTATGCGATTGATTTACAGAAGCGCAGTATCTCTTTCGGCCAGTTCCTTATAAGTATGATATTTTTCCTTTGCATCCTGCTCTGTCATTGCATACAGTTTATCCGCAATCTCAGGGAATTCCTTAGACAACGATGAGTATCTGATCTGTCCCATAATAAAATCTCTGAAGCTTGCAGTCGGCTCCTTGGAATCCAGCGTGAACGGATTCTTGCCTTTTTTCTTGAGTTCAGGATTATATCTGTACAGGTGCCAATATCCGGCCTCAACTGCATCCTTGATATTTTCCTGAGATTTACCCATGCCTTTTTTAATGCCGTGGTTGATACATGGAGCGTAAGCGATGATGATAGACGGACCGTCGTAGCTTTCTGCTTCTGTGATTGCCTTCATCAACTGGTTCTTATCGGAGCCCATACCAACCTGAGCAACATAAACATATCCATAAGACATCGCCATCAGGCCCAAATCCTTTTTCTTGATCCGTTTGCCGCCTGCCGCGAACTTGGCAATCGCTGCTTCCGGAGTTGCCTTGGAAGCCTGACCGCCTGTATTGGAATACACTTCTGTATCGAACACCAGAATATTGATATTTTCGCCGGAAGCCAGTACGTGATCCAAACCGCCGTATCCGATATCATATGCCCAACCGTCTCCGCCAAGGGCCCATACGGATTTCTTAACCAGGAAATCTTTGAGTTCCATGATTCTTCCGCAAAGCATATTTACGACCTCATCTGTCGTGTTCATGCCTTCAATTGCAGCAACAACCTTATCGCTCTTCGCTCTGGATTCTCTGCCGTCATCTTTATATTCAAGCCACTCTTCGATGGATTCCTTCAACGTTTCATCGATATCCAATTCCATCAGTGCCTTCATGTTATGTTCGATTTTTTCTCTCATCTGCTTTGCAGCCAGCAGCATACCGTATCCGTATTCTGCATTGTCTTCGAACAGAGAATTTGCCCATGCAGGACCTCTGCCGTTTTCATCTTTGCAGTACGGCATGGACGGAGCTGATGCACCCCAAATAGAGGAACATCCCGTCGCATTTGCAATCAGCATTCTGTCTCCGAACAACTGAGTTACCAGTTTAATATACGGTGTTTCGCCGCATCCTGCACATGCTCCGGAAAATTCAATATACGGTTTTGCAAACTGACTTCCCTTAACCGTATGGATGTCTGCTCTTTCTTCTTTTCTGGAAATCTTGATGCCGTATTTCCAGTTTTCTGCTTCTTTTACAACATCGGCATAAGGCTTCATTACGAGCGCCTTTTCCTTTGCCGGGCAGATGTCCGCGCAATTTCCGCATCCCAGGCAATCAAGGGCAGATAACTGCATTCTGTACTGCAGTCCGGCCATACCCTTTCCTGTAGCCTTAATTGTTACAAAGCCTTCCGGTGCCGCAGCCTTTTCTGCTTCATCCAAAAGCATCGGTCTGATAGCTGCATGCGGACATACAAATGAACACTGGTTGCACTGAATGCACTTATCCGGCTGCCACTCCGGCAGATAAACAGCTACGCCTCGTTTCTCATATGCAGTCGTACCGGATGGGAATGTACCGTCTTCAATGCCATCAAATGCACTTACAGGCAAATCATCGCCCTCCTGGCGGTTCATCGGAATTAATATATCCTCGATAAATTCAGGCAGTTCCTCATATTTTTCCTTCGGATCCTCTGCATCAATCCAGCTTTCAGGAATATCAATTCTGCGAATCGCAGTGATACCGCGGTCTACCGCCGCACAGTTCATGTCTACGATGTTCTGGCCTTTTTTCTTATATGTTTTTTCTATTCCTTCTTTCAGATATTCAACTGCTTTATCAATAGGAATAACATCCGTCAGCTTAAAGAATGCTGCCTGCATTACCATGTTGATTCTTGAGCCAAGTCCAACTTCTTCTGCGATTTTCCATGCGTTTATAGCATAAAAGTTGATATTCTTCTTAGCCAGATCCCTCTTTACCTTAGCCGGAAGCATTTTATCGATTTCTTCATCGGACCACAGACAGTTAAGCAGGAATGTACCGCCCTTTTTCAAATCCTTCAGCATATCATACTGTCTGATATATGCCTGGTTGTGACATGCTACGAAGTCAGCCTGGTTAATCAGATAGGTGGACTGTATCGGATGCTCTCCGAATCTCAGATGAGATACTGTCAGACCACCGGACTTCTTTGAGTCATATGCGAAGTAACCCTGTGCATACATGTCTGTCTTATCACCGATAATCTTGATTGCCGTCTTGTTGGCACCTACGGTACCGTCGGAACCCAAGCCCCAGAATTTGCACTTAATGGTGCCTTCCGGCTCTCTTGCGATACCTTCAGTATACGGCAATGAATGACCTGTTACATCATCTTCAATACCGATGGTGAAGTGGTTTTTCGGTTTCTTGTGATATAAATTATCATATATAGCGTGCACCATACCCGGCGTCGTATCCTTAGAACCCAGACCATAACGTCCGCCGTAAACTTCCGGTGCATTCCTCTCTCCGTAAAGCAGCGTCTTTACATCCTGATAAAGCGGCTCACCCAGAGAACCAGGTTCTTTGGTTCTGTCTAAAACAGCAATTCGTTCCACTGTTCTCGGCAATACATCCATAAAATATTTCTTAACGAACGGTCTGTACAGTCTTACCTTAATTAATCCGACTCTGTGCCCTTCCGCAACCATTTTGTTCATGGTCTCTTCGATAGTTTCACATACGGAGCCCATTGCCACGATGATATTTTCTGCATCCGGTGCACCCACATAGTCGAATGGTTTGTAGCTTCTTCCGGTCAGCTCGCTTACCTTATCCATGTAATCCACTACGATTTCCGGAATAGCATCATAGAACTTATTGGAAGCTTCTCTTCCCTGGAAAAAGATATCCGGGTTCTGCGCTGTTCCTCTGATTACCGGATGTTCCGGATTCAGTGCTCTGTCACGGAACTCCTGTACAGCATCCCAGTCAATCAGCTTCTTAAAGTCTTCATAGCTGAAAACTTCTATCTTCTGAATCTCGTGAGAAGTACGGAATCCGTCGAAGAAATGCAGGAACGGAACGCGTCCCTTGATCGCTGAAAGATGTGCGATTCCACCAAGGTCCATAACTTCCTGTACGGAACCGGATACGAGCATTGCAAAACCTGTCTGTCTGCAAGCCATAACGTCTGAGTGATCTCCGAAAATACAGAGCGCATGTGTTGAGACACTTCTTGCAGCAACATGAAATACGCCCGGCAGAAGTTCTCCTGCAATTTTATACATGTTCGGAATCATCAAAAGAAGTCCCTGTGATGCAGTATATGTCGTGGATAACGCACCGGCTGCCAGAGAACCGTGTACAGCTCCGGCAGCTCCGGCTTCTGACTGCATTTCTGCAATCTTAACCGTCTGGCCGAATATATTCTTTCTTCCGTATGCCGCCCATTCATCAACCACTTCAGCCATAGTTGATGATGGTGTGATAGGATAGATTGATGCAACATCGGTAAACGCATATGATACATGCGCCGCCGCGGTGTTTCCATCCATAGTTTTCATTCTTCGCTGTGTCATAATTTCCCTCCAACTTGTTTTGTATTATCACCAAAAATAATACGTCTCTCTTTTCATTTTTATACCGAATAAATGGCAAAAATAATGTTAGTACTAAACGGTACTAAACACCTATAAACTTTACCGTAACTGCTATAGTTTGTCAACCATGTACTAAAAATTATACAATATACAATAAAAAACTTTAAATCCGTTGAAATTCCAATCTTTATTGATTTTTTCCCATCTTCAAAGTGCTTGTGAAGCGCCTGCTTTATTGATATAATAATAACATTAGACTATGCACACCCGAACAGGAGCCAAAAACGTTGAAAAAGCACAAACAATGGAAGCATGAAAAAGAATTCGATACAAAAACTCTATTTGAAGATCTTCGAAAACTCGATAATGATTCCGGCGAAAATTCCGAAAGTTCTGCAAAAAAGAGTTCTTCTTTCAGCAAGGAAAAATCGGAACACGCTGATAATCAGGCATCTTCAAATATGATTCATAAAAATACTAAAACCTATATTTCTTCCGAAAATAGTCACAGGGGTGAAAACGGACAATCGCCTGCAACAAAAACAAAGATTTATGAGCCCCGTCCACTGACACCCGATGATGATATTTATGAAGATATTTTAGAGCAGTTTGCGAGCGCTCCAACTAAACCTAAATACTGGTTTGAAGAATTTGGTGATTACTGGTCCTGCAGCTGCGGTCATATCAACAGGGGAACCAACTGTAAAAACTGCGGTTTGGAAAGAGACCTTCTGCGCTCTCTTTTTATACTGCACAAACCGGCTGATACTCCCGGAAAACTGAATAAAAAGCTTCGTAAGGCTAAGGAACAGGTTGACCGCGAAGAAACTCTGGAAGCAGAAAAAAAGAGACGTCGTCAAAGGCTTGAGGCTCTGCAGGGCGATAATCCGCATGTAGTTCCAATTGAAGAAGACTCCGGTTCAAATCCATCTGACATTGAACAGCCGGCAGCTTCTTCCATAAATATTAAATTATACAATGCAAATGAACCTGAGGATGTCATTAAAAGCGACTCTCCTGCATCAGATTCTCCCGATTCTTCTCAAGAGCTTTTAAACTCTGATACTGCGGAAGAAACCGCTCAAAGGAACAACGCCAAAGCTGCTGCAGTGACATCGCTCCTCAAACAAGATGCTTCAAAAGAAAATGCCGATCAGAATACTGCAGCCGACACCCACAGTGCAGCAGAAACGGCTGAATCGGCACAGTCTAAAGATTATTCCTCAAGCGAAAAACAGAATGATGCAGCAGATTCTGATTTTGATAAAGCGCAAAAGTCCAATGCACTTATCCCAGTAGCTTCAAACGATATAAAAAACAACAAGCAGTCTTCATCATTAAAAAAACCGTCATTTCGAACAAAAATGATAATTTTAATTGTTTTTCTTCTGTTACTGACCAGCGCCGGAGGCGCCGCCATATATAAATATCTGGCAGCTCCGGCTATACAATATGAAGACGCTCTTGAGCTTCAGGATTCCGGGAAATATGAAAAAGCCATTGACAAATTCAAATCACTCGGAGATTACAAGGATTGCAAGAACCATATCTGGGAATGCTACATTTCCATAGGTGACAGGCAATATAAAAACGGTGAATACGAAAAGGCCATTGAAACGTACAATACAGCAATGAAACTGAAAGAAAGCGATCGTATCCAAACAAAAATTCGGAAATGCCACATAGGAATCGGTAATCGATATTATGAAAACGGCGAATTTGAAAATGCTATTGCGTCTTACCAGACAGCAATGGAGATGAAAGACACCGATGCGCTCCAAGAAAAAATCAACAAATGTAAGTTCGGATATGTAAAGGCCAATCAGTCTAAACGTACGGAACAAGTTGAAACGTATATGGCCGAACTGATGTCAATAAAATATCCCGGCATCCAGGAAATCTATGATACTTATTATGCATGGCATGTAAAAATAATCGCCAATACAACAGAAAGCGATTACAGCAGCGATGTAACAACTATCAGTCGGCACGATACCGCATATTTCCATGCGACATTAAGCGGAGGAGAACCCTCGGAAGAAATTGAGCTTTATTATGAAGTAACATGGCCAAACGGTTCAAAACAAGTATATAATCTGGACTCAAAATGGAAAAGCGGTTCAAAAATTACAGCCAGATTCCAGTATCCAATACCATTGTTCGGAACCGAAGGTAAACTCGTATTTACGCTTTATGATAAGAGCACCAACGAATCCATGGGCAGCGATACCATTACATTCCAGAACTAAAATTGATATAATATATTAATCTGTAACTTAAATCGCAGAAAGGGCATCCCCCGGTCTGCGATTTTATTATGGAAAGAAACCGATCTTCATGAATCTCTTTTTAAACAAATAATATAGGTTTATACCATGCCATGAAAAAGAATATATAGAAACGTGCGCCGTC
>CAVCML010000042.1:0-16202 GCA_963603335.1 Bacteroidaceae bacterium
AAAATGTAAGTTGCGCAGGGTGTCCAGGGTTCGAACCCCTGATGGTGTACCAATATATTACAGAGTATCAAAAGATACTCTGTTTTTTCATAAAAAAGGCAGCTGCATTTCTGCAGCCACCCCAACATATTTTTTGTTCCACGTTATCACTGAAGCTTATCTGAAATATCTGTGCTAGAGCATACGACAGGGCCCTTATCCCAGATTGATGCGCACGTTGATGTAATCGTACATTTATTCGGAATATCAATTTCTATCGATCCTCCGCTAAGCTTTTCCATGCCCTCTTCACCAATCGGCATTTTGGATACAATATAAGCTCTCACTTCATTTTCATTTGTTTCAACACCGCGTTTAGCCGCTTCCTCAATAAGAATTTTGAGGTATTCCGCTTCATCTTTCGGATCAGCCGCTTTTATCGCCTCTGTAATTTCTGATTTGATTTTTTCATTCTCTATAAGTTCTTTGAATGTCATATTCGGAGTCCTTTCTAATTCACTTCAAGTTCTGTTCAATCATATTTCTTCATGTTTCAGTCAATCCTAGTTTACTTCAAAACACTCTTATCTGGCAATCCCATTTTATAATAAATTCGCAGGCATTTCGAGCTGCCGGAGATAATCGCTATTTTGTCTGTATCGGCAGATATAAACAACATTCACTCCCGGAATCGGAAATACCAGACACATGCGGCATTTTTCTTTCATTAAAGCCTGATAAGCGGTATAATAATCAGATATAAAGCGTCGTTTGAGATGCATATACATCAGAAACAACTTACAAGGAGATTGTCGCAATGCTTATATTGATTTATATTTTGAGTTTACTTCCCTCTGTTTTAATATTCCTTTGGCTTCGCAAAATAAATGCGGAAGACACTGAATATCGGATTATCTGCAATCGTGCTTTAAAACGAGGATTGTTCCTGTGTGCAGCACTCGTACTTCTGTTCTCATCCATATTTTATATTATAGAAAAAATAATGGGCCTGCTGGGAGCCGGCCCTGTAATCCTTGGAATATATCACGATTTAATCTTAACTGCGCTTGTAGAAGAACTTGTGAAATACCGAGTTCTCAAAGGTTTAATCAAGAAAAATCCCTACCACTATTCTTGGATTGATATCATATCACTGATGATGATTATAGGCATAGGTTTTGGACTTATCGAGTCATTGTTTTACGCACTGGGCGCCAACGCCGGAATGATGCTGACAAGAGGCCTTACAGCTATGCACTGCGGATATGGATTCATCATGGGATATTTTATCGGCAAAGGAATGAAAACCGGACAAAAGCGATACACACTTATCGGAATTCTAATCCCTTTTTTGCTTCATGGTACATACGACTGCTGCCTGGGTGACGAACTTGGAAAAATCAGCGGATATTTTGCTCATGTATCCCTGGTATTGGCAGTTGCGGCATTATTCACATTGGTTATCGCAATTATACATATCCGCAAATCAAAACGGAAAACAATATACACCGAGCCGATGCTTTAATACTGCATCTCATAGTACTTCATCAGCGCCTGCATTCCCAAACGGCCGAAGCCTTCTTCGGATAATTTTTCGTAGTGCGATACGGTATTGGCCAGCGAATCCAGTCTCAGTCCGCCTTCCGCCGCCGAATCATATGCCAGCTTTAAATCCTTGATAAAAAAATCAACGAAAAAGCCCGGATCCAGATCGCCTTTGACAATTCGCGGACCGTAAGCCTGAAGCAGAGAATTCTGGCCCGCTCCTGCCGCCGCACCTTCCATAAACACTTCGGGATCCAGTCCTTTTTCTTTCACATAGGACATAGCTTCGCACACACTGGACATAATACCCGCCTGCATAATCTGATTTGCCAGCTTTGCATGCTGCCCGCATCCGGACGGTCCATACCAGGTCGCATTTTTACCCATGGCGGAAAATAAATCGAGGCACGCTTCATAATCTTCCTTCGCACCGCCTGCAAGAATTGAAAGCGTCCCGGAACGCGCACCATAATCTCCGCCGGTCACCGGGGCATCCAGCATTTTCAATCCTCTGTCCGCAGCCATCTTTGCAAGACGCGCATCCAAAGACGGACTGGTAGTAGTCATATCAATTAGATAAGTCCCTGAATCCGCACTTTCCAGAATCTTGCCTTCACCCAGATATACATCCTCCACGTCCTGCGGATATCCTACGATGGTGATTACCGCATCACGACCCTTCACGCATTCCGCAATCGTATCATGAAAGATTGCACCGTCAGCAATCACCGTTTCCACTTTCGCCTTGTTTCTTGCAAAAATATGCACTTCATAACCTGATTTCATCAGATTTCTCACCATGGAGCTTCCCATGATTCCAACACCTATAAATCCTATCCGTCTCATTCTTCATTATCCTCCGGTTCTTTGTTAAAATCCAAGTTCATCATCAATCAGCACAATTTCCACTTCATCTATATCGTTCATTTTCTTCATATAGATGTTCATTGTATTGCAGATTCTATCCGGACTTCCGCAGTTATAGCAGCGATCACCGCCTTTGGCAGCACATGGTGTCCTGAGGTTGTATTTCATGGCATTTCGCGGTCCTGCTACATTGCGGGCGCGCCAGATGGCTTTTTCGAGGTTCTCCTCAATTTTGTTGGTCGTTACAACAAAGTATACCTTTTTATGGCCGAACAACGAGGCTGCCACACGGTTTCCGGTCCCGTCGATGTTGACCATCTCTCCGGTCTCCGACATCGCATTGACGGACGTCAGATAGATTTCCGTATTCAGGCACTTCATCGCAATTTCCAGAAATTCATCATTATCTGTGCTCTGATTGGGATCATGCACTTCATTGTGAGCCGAAAGGCGTTCATACAGCTTCATACTCTTCATCGTGATTGAATCACCGAATCCTACCGTCCTGCCGTCAATAGCATCATCCAGATACTTTGCCGCATCTTCCGCCTGTTCAAAATAACTCACGGAAAAACGATTTCGTTCCAAGGATTTTATTGTCTTTTCAATATTCATAACAAAAGCCCCCTCCTTATTTCATCTGTCTTTAGTATACGAAATCCCCGCCAAACTGCAAGTACCAACTTTTTTGTAAGTGCACTTCGAAAAAGGCTGCCGTCATTTAATCATCGTTTTTTTCCGAAAACAGACTGCACAATCTTGCACCCATTTTAATCCCGCGAATGTAGTAATTCATCCCCACCATGTTAAGCAGATCGTCGATATCATTCTCGAAATTTATGAATATCTGCGATTCGCGTTCATCGCCTGCCTGCTCCGCCTTTGCAGCGACCGTAAGTTTCTTTATTCTCTCAAGAATTTCCGCAAGCAGCTTGTCCTCCGTATCAAAATCATCTCCATTGTTTTCCATCGCCATAGTAATCGTATTGATATTCTCCAGTGACGTAACATCTCTTATCTTCATATTTTCACCCCCGATAAATCAACTCCTCTACGGAATATCACAATAGCACTTTCACCACTATAATATCACAAACCAAGCCTGTCCGCACCTGTTTTATCCCTCGTCGGTTATATTTTTTGCCCTTTATAGTTTGATGGCATGTATCAGTGGAAATTTTCACTAAAATTCGTTATAATGGTAGAATAGTATTTATCAAAAATATAATAAGGAGAATCATCATGACTGAACATATTATATACAATGCCGCAGACGGTATTGCGACCGTTACACTCAATCGTCCAAAGGTGCTCAATGCCATCAATTATGAGCTTCTTGATGAGCTGGACACCCTGCTGAACAAAGCAGCTGCAGATGAAACTCTGCGAGTTCTGCTTCTGACAGGCAGCGGCAAAGCCTTTGCAGCAGGCGCCGATATCGCCCAGCAGGCTGCAATGACTCCCGAGGAAGCCTCTGAATGGGGACAATACGGATCCGGCATCTTCCGCAAGCTGGAACTTTTCCCGGTTCCCACAATTGCAGTTGTGAACGGCTATGCTTTGGGCGGCGGCTGTGAAATGGCCATGGCATGCGATTTGATTCTGGCCGGAGAAAAAGCTAAATTCGGTCAGCCCGAAACGGGACTCGGCATCACTCCGGGATTCTCCGGCACTCAGAGGCTGCTTCGCCGAATAGGCGTCAGCAAGGCCAAGGAACTGATTTACACAGGCCGGATGATTGATGCACAGGAAGCCCTGCAGCTGGGACTCGCCGACCATGTTTATCCGGACGATCATCTTCAGGATGAAGCTCTCGCAATGGCAAAGAAAATTGCCGGCAATGCACCGGCTGCAGTCCGTTATGCCAAGTGCGCAATCAACGAAGGCGCGCAAACGGACATAGATACCGCGATCAGCATTGAGAACAAATGGTTCTCCAAATGCTTTGCAACCGAGGATCAAAAAGAAGGCATGCAGGCATTTCTGGAAAAAAGAAAAGCAAAATTTTATAACAAGTAACTGAAAGCTTGCTTCCACTGTTGAAAGCCGGTTTTTAGAAAGGGGGCCTTTCAATGGCTGAAAATGAAATAAAAGAAACTCAAACAAGTAAGGTTAAGCTGTATGCGGTAGCACTGATTTACACGTTTTCCATCGGTTTTTCCTTCCTTGCCATCAAAAAATGCGTTCCTTATGCGGACTCGCTGACTATTCTTGCGTATCGCTATGACTTCGCACTGCTGGGTGTTATCGTCTGGTTCGCGATATGCAGCCTGCTCAAAAAGCGGCAGGCGCCGCCAAAGGATCGTCCGAAATCCAAGCTGTATCTGACAGCCGGATTCTATATCGGATTTATGATCCTTCAGATTACTGCAATGTTTTTTGCAACATCCGTTGAAGGAGCCATCGTCTTTGCAGTCGTTCCGATTTTTGCAAAGATTATTGCAAAGATTTTTTTAGGAGAACGCTCTACGATACTTCAAAACATTTTCGTGGTAATTACAGTATCTGCATTAATCATCCTCATCGTGCTTGAAGCTACCAGCATTTCCATGTCTCTGACCGGGACAATCCTGATGCTGGCCGCCAGTCTTTCCATGGCGGTAAGCAATGTGTTTATGCGCTACGTTCGCGGAACATTCCAACCGATTGAAATTACACGCACCATCGCTATCGGCGGCTTCGTCATATTCAATGCTGCCGCATGGATTCGAGCTGCCGTAAACGATGATATTCACAGCTTGCTTGAACCCGTGACTCACCTGCAGTTTCTGCTCTCCATCGCATTTTTAGGTATCTTCTGCATTCTTCTTTCAGCGCAGTTTATGGCCTATATGCTGGCTCATATGGAAATCGTTCAGTCCACCATATTCGGCAATGCATCCACAGCCATTTCAATCCTGGCCGGAGCAATTCTGCTGGGCGAACCACTTACGATTTACCATATCATCTGCGCTCTGCTGATTCTGACCGGCGTTATCGGACTTACGCTGGCTCCCGCTCCGGCAGAAAACAGCGGCAGAAAACTGGGCGATCGGCAATAACCGAATTCACAGCATTGACATACTTGGGCTCTATAATTAAATGGTCTGCGGGAAAAGAGATTTCACAGGAGGAGATATTGTATGGAATTTATGAGCAGGGCCATAGAACTGGCCGGCATCTATTTCACGACCGGTGTCAGATGGTTTTTTCTGATTCTGTCGATTTTTATTCTGGCAAGACAGATCCGCTCACTGCTTCAGGCGCGCAACCCGTCTGAAATCTGGGCGTATTTAGCTTGCCCCGACGACACTACCGTACCTTTGACTCATTGGGAAAATCTGATCGGACGCAGCCGCGGCTGTGATATAATCCTGAACCTGAGCAGCGTATCCCGCAGTCACGGTACTCTGATTCGCGATTCCGACGGGATCTGGAAATATAATGACCTGAATTCGAAAAACGGCTCTTCCATAAACGGAATTTCCGTCAAAGAGCCGACGATTTTAAAGGCCGGCGATGTGCTGACCATCGGCGGCTCGGACTTCATGCTGTATCCGGTCAGCCTCGAAGAACGGATGGCTAATATCAAAAAAAGAAAGCAGCGAACTCATCCTGTCTCACCATGGCCTTCTCTGACTGCACTGACGCTGTTTCAGTTTCTCATGTGCGTACAGTTCAAAGTGGCTCTGGCGGAAGACTTCCCGCCGCAGCTTCCATTTGCCGTGGGGCTCTTATGCGTGCTCATGTGGGTCTACGTTATCATAATGCGCTTTTTTAAACGGGTAGGATTTGAGATGGAAATCATCGCCTTTTATTTATGTACTCTCAGTCTGGCAGTAACTACCTCGGCTTATCCCGGCACGGTATTGAAGCAGTCCATCTGCATATGCCTGGGCGTGACTCTGTTCTTTGGATTATGCTGGTTTCTGCGCGATCTCAACCGTGCAAAACGAATCGTTTATATCATGATGGGAATCAGTGTGCTGCTTCTTATCGTTAACCTGGCCTTCGGTACATCCAAATTCGGTGCATCCAACTGGGTCACAATCGGCGGATTTACAATCCAGCCGTCCGAACTTGTAAAAATCGTTTTTATCTACGTCGGCGCAGCTACTCTGGATGAACTGCAGCAGAAAAAAAATCTGATGATATTCATGGGATTTTCTGTATTCTGCCTGGGCTGTCTCGCACTCATGGGTGATTTTGGAACAGCTTTGATTTTCTTTGCAACATTCCTTATCATCTCATTTCTGCGAAGCGGAGACTTCTCAAAGATTGTACTCATCCTGGGAGCATCCGGCCTGCTGGGCATGATGGTGCTCAGGTTCAAACCGTACATATCCAATCGCTTTGATACGTGGGGACACGTATGGGATGACCCTACAGGCGGCGGATTCCAGCAGGTTCAGACCATGACGGCGGCCGCCAGCGGAGGTCTCCCGGGGCTGGGCGCCGGGAACGGTAAATTCAGTCAGGTTGCAGCCGCTTCAACCGATCTGGTGTTCGGACTTTTAAGTGAAGAATGGGGGCTTATCATCGCGATTCTTGCCGTGCTGTGCATTATCACACTGGGAGTATTCGCCGTCCGCTCCATCATTGCAGGGCGCTCCACATATTACAGCATCGCAGCCTGTGCAGCCACCTCCATGTTTATTTTCCAAACGATCCTGAACGTGTTCGGATCCATCGATCTGCTGCCTTTAACCGGTGTTACCATGCCGTTTGTTTCATCGGGCGGCACCAGTATGCTGGCCTCGTGGGGGCTGCTCTCCTTCCTTAAAGCCGCCGATACGAGGCAGAACGCCAGCTTTGCCATACGACTGGATAAAAACGGGGAATTTGAAAACGAACTGGAAGGCGGCGGGCTTGAAAATCCGGAAGATATTTTTGCGGCAGTCGATGGCAATCATTCCAATCATGAAAATCATCATGAGAATCGTAATCATGCTGATTACGGCCGCATCAACCGGCGCAGCACAAGCAGAAACGATGATACAACCATTATTTCCGGCTCATCGTCCGGACAACGCCGCCGGATTAAATATGAAAACATTTCCGATGATGAATTTTTTAATAATCTGAATCACATTCGGCCGGGCGACAGCTTCAGCGAAAAATGGGAACGGGTATCTCCTTCACAGTCTTCTGCAAAGCCGGTGAAGACTTCTCGTTCATCCGGACAGGCAAGAACATCTTCTTCCCGAAAATCCGCAGGGCCGCAGCATCGGCAGTCACCGCGCTCCTCGTCGGCTTCGCAAACGACCCGTTCCGGATCGCGGCCTGCATCGCGATCTGCTTCACAGCCAACATCACGGCCTGCTTCGCGATCTGCTTCACAGCCAACATCACGGCCTGCTTCACGGC
Organism: Bacteroidaceae bacterium; assembly: GCA_963603335.1. GTDB lineage: Bacteria > Bacillota > Clostridia > Peptostreptococcales > Anaerovoracaceae > Lentihominibacter. The sequence continues at coordinate 7,738 of CAVCML010000042.1, forward strand.
CAAGGCCTCAGCCGACTTCCCGCCCGCATTCAAGCTCTCAGGAAGAAAGTCAGCAGCTGACACTGGAAGATATCTTCGGAGGAGATAAAAAATGAAAAAAATAGAAAAACGAGCAATTATGTGTCTCCTGCTTGGATTTGTCTTGATTCTGGGCGTTGGAGTCTTCACCTACCGCTACATCGCACACGGCGATGACTGGGCATCCTATGAAGGAAACCTGGATGTCTACTCACGCGGAGATCTTTCTAAAGGAACTCTGTATGACACCAACGGTCAGCTTCTGATGAAAAACACATCATCCGGCATGGAGTTCAATGAAAACGCCGATATACGAAAAGCCCTGATGCACGTCACCGGCGATAAGGATAACAACATTACAACGGGAGCTAACCGTGCCTTTACGGATGAACTGATCGGTTACAATCTTATTAATGGTGTATATTCACTCAATAATGCAGGAAAAGACGTTACCTTGACTCTTGATGCAAATGTCTGTGCCGAAGCATATCGAGCGCTCAACGGCAGAAAAGGCGCCATCGGAGTATATAACTACGAAACAGGCGAGATTGTCTGCATGGTCAGCTCACCAACGTATGACCCTCTGAACCCGCCGTCAATTTCATCCGATGATAAATCCGGTGTTTATATCAACCGCTTCACCAGTTCCACGTTCCCTCCGGGTTCCATCTTTAAACTGGTGACCGCAGCCGCCTCCATTGAAACGCTTGATGATGCCTACACCTTCCAGGTGCAGTGCAATAAGACAGAAGATTACGGTCACGGCGACAAAGTCACCGATCTGGCAGCTCACGGTACCGTTGATCTGGAAAAAGCACTTGAGGTATCCTGCAATGTGTATTTCGGCAAGCTCTCCGAAAAGCTGGGCGGAAATATATTGGAAAAATACACGAAAAAAGCCGGCCTGACTGACAGTCTGGATATCAACGGAATTCATACGGCTGCCGGCACCTTCGAGTTCCCGAGCAGTGGTGTAAGCCTGGCCTGGACCGGCATCGGGCAGAACAAGGATATGATTAACCCATGCTCCATGATGGTCTACATGGGAGCAATCGCCAATGACGGAACCGCTGTCCTGCCGACGCTGATTAAGCCAACATCTTTTCTTGATAAACAAAAGGCGAAAATTCCGAAATTCGGCAAGAAAACGAAATCGATGATCGATTCATCCACAGCACAATCCCTCACGGAAATGATGGCGAACAACGTAGAAAACAAATACGGCTCCGATATGTTCCCGGGACTCAGTGTCTGCGCCAAGTCGGGGACGGCAGAGGTCGGCGGCAGCAAGAAGCCGAATGCCTGGTTCACGGGATTCCTGGATGACCCGGATAATCCGTATGCTTTCATCGTACTTGTTGAAAACGGCGGACACGGTGCACAGGTCGCCGGAAGCGTGGCCAACAAAGTACTGCAAAGCGTAGTAAATCGATAGAACAATATATAAAAAGAGGTACTTACTATGAAATATCAAGCAACACCCAAAGGAGTCTGCTCTGCAAAACTGGAATTTGAACTTGATGGAAACGTTATACACAACGTAAAGTTTCTGGGAGGCTGCAACGGTAACCTTCAGGCCGTTTCCAAACTTGTGGAAGGTTTGACCGTTAATCAGATTAAGAGCAAGCTTTTAGGCATCCGCTGCGGATTCAAGGACACATCCTGCTCCGACCAGCTTGCATGCGCCATCCTGGCTGCTGCGGAAAAAGAGGGACAGAAATAGTCCGCAGTCATTCTGCGGTACAGAAAGGAATCACTGATATGGGATCATTCCTGATAAAACTGTTTATCAAAAATCCTGATAAAACCGATGACCCGCATGTGCGTGAGCAATACGGTAAATTCGCCGGTATTGTGGGGATAATTTCCAATCTGCTGCTCTGCCTGATGAAGGTTGGTTTCGGGCTGATTTCACACAGCATTGCCATCATTGCGGACGGAATTAATAACCTGGCGGATGCATCCTCCTCAATTATCACTCTGGTTGGATTCAAGCTTGCCGCTCAGCCTGAGGATGAAACCCATCCATACGGTCATGCCCGCATAGAATATCTGACGGGGCTCTTCGTGTCGATTTTTATCATCGTCATCGGGCTGCAGCTGCTGAAAACTTCCGTTGAAAAAATTCTCCATCCTGAACCGGTGGAATTCAGTTATCTGACGGTGTGTATGCTGATTGCCGCAATTCTCATCAAACTGTGGCAGTCTCTGTTCAATTTCAGCATCGGTAAGAAAATCAACTCAGTAACCCTTACCGCTACCGCAGCGGACAGCCGCAACGACGTAGTTGCAACCTCTGTCGTTTTGGCAAGCCTGATTTTCGGCAGATTTACCGGAGTACAGATTGACGGCTATATGGGCTGTCTGGTGGCGCTGTTCATCGTCTGGTCCGGAATTCAGCTGGTTCGTGAAACCTCAAGCCCGCTGCTGGGAGAGGCACCGGACCAGCAGCTTGTGGAAAACATCCGGCAGATTGTCTGCAGAGATTCAAGCGTGCTGGGAATTCATGACCTCATGGTGCATAACTACGGTCCGGGAAAAATCTTTGCATCTGCTCACATCGAAATGGATGCAAACGGTGACATCATGACCAACCACGACATCATAGACAATATCGAACGACTGGTGCAGAGCTCCCTAAACATTCAGTTTGTCGCTCACATGGATCCCATACGAACCGACGATCCTCTCGTAAATAAAACAAAAGCCGCCATTTCCGAAGCATTTTCGAAAATGGACGGCCTTGAAAGCATTCATGATTTTCGCATCGTGCCCGGGCCTTCTCACACCAATGTTATCTTCGATGTGGTACTGTCGCACAGGTGCATTTTAACGGAAAGCGATATTCTCAGCATCGCTCAGCGTGCGCTGGACGAACTTGGAGACGGACATACATACTATCCCGTCATCACTTTTGACAAAATGTATACCCATATCGGCAATGAAAATAACCTATAGCTGCATCGATGTCAGTTCCTTTGCCAGCGCTTCAATCTGCGCCTTGGATGCATCGTTCAGCGCCGATTTTATCGTTACGTTGTTTTCCGCAAATTTCAGGTTCTTGGAGTTTTCAAGTTTCTTCTTCATAGCGCGCATCGCTGCCGGTCCCCAGCTGCCGTTTTCGATGAATGCCACACAGCGGTTCTGAAAATTCCGTTCCGTCAATTCGTCGATAAACTGCTGCATGAACGGGAACATTCCGCCGTTATACGTGGTCGTGGCCAGTACGAGTCGGTCATATCGGAATGCGTCTTCCACGGCTTCTGCCATATCGCATCTTGCCAGATCACTCAATTCGATGGTTTCCACACCGTTCTCCGCCAGCTCGTCACGCAGCATCTCAACAGCTTTCTTAGTATTGCCGTAAACGGATGTATAGCAGATGCAGACGCCCTCCGTTTCAGGTTTGTAGCCCGACCATTTATCGTACAAGTCGATGTAATAGCCCAGATCTTCATCCAGTACCGGTCCGTGGAGCGGGCAAATCTTTTCGATGTAAAGATCCTTCGCTTTTTTCAGCACAGACTGAACCTGTACACCGAATTTTCCAACGATTCCAATGTAATAGCGTCTCGCCTCGCACGCCCAGTCTTCATCGGCATCCAGTGCACCGAACTTGCCGAAAGCATCCGCTGAGAACAGGATTTTTTCGGTGGATTCATATGTCATCATAACCTCCGGCCAGTGAACCATCGGTGCGAACACAAAAGTCAGCTTATGATTTCCCAGATCCAAGGTTTCTCCATCCTTAACTTCTACTTTATTGGCAATCTCAAGCTCAGGGAAAAACTGTCCTATCATGGCAAAGGTTTTTTTGTTTCCCACGATAGCTGCATCTGCATATTTTTCTGCAAAGGCATGTATTGATGCAGAGTGATCCGGTTCCATATGCTGCACGATAAGGTAGTCCGGCTTTCTGTCGCCCAGAACCTCTGCCAGATTATCCAGCCATTCAGATGTTTTGCTCTTGTCGATTGTGTCAAAAACGGCAATTTTATCATCTGCGATTACGTATGAATTATACGCCATGCCGTTTGGTACGATGTACTGACCCTCAAACAGATCGACATCATAATCATTTGCTCCCACATAAAAAATGGAATCGGTAATATTTTGTGTCATATAAATCTCCTCCTTTACAATCACACTCGCTCATACCGGCATCCCGGAAATGCAGTATCGAACATACATATGCTTTTATATGAACAATACCTGCAGGACGTTCGGTATTTACCCTCCATATCTTTTTTATCTTCTTTCTTCGGACGAATATCAATTCTTCCGTCACAAATCTCCCGGCAGATTCGTTCCACCTGCTGATCCACCTGCTGTGAAAGCTCATCAAATTCTTCCCGGCTAAAAAGATATCCGCCTGATGAGCCTGCATATGTTCCGCTCTTTTTTACATATTTGATGGGGATGACATTTGATGTCCCATCAAACTCAGTATCCATGGAATCTATTACATCCATGTCATCTATCACGATGCCCTCCAATTTATAAGCGTCTTCAAGCCGCTTTGCCGCAGCTTCCTCTCCCGGCGCTACAGTCTTCATGTCCGCATCGGTATCGATTTCACGAATCTTAAACAGGAACACTCCTGCAGGCTGAAGCTCCTGCTTTTGTGTGGCGGCTTTGAGATAAAGCATCAGCTGCAGTTTATAACCGCTGCGAAAATGTTCCACGTCCACCGAATCTCCGCCGGTTTTGTAATCAACAATCCGCACGGCAGCTTCCGGTGAATCCAGCACATCAAGTCTGTCAATTTTACCTTTAATCAAAACATCACGCTCGCCCGCTTTGACTTTAATCGGCGGCAGCTGCGCTCCGCGCGCAAAAGGCAGCTCGAAATACATTTCCTTAATTCTGCCTTTGCGCACCTGTCCGATCATGGCCCATGCGGCCCGGCTGCATATATCAACAATCCGCTCCGTCCGGTATGATTCATTTCGCCCCGATGCAAGCAAACCTTCTCTGTACGTTCCGCTTTCTTCCTGCAGAATCTCCCGAATTTCCTCCCTGCACTCTTCCGGGGTGATTTTCATCCAACGCGACTCGGAATCGGTTATTGCCGCTGCTGCATATTCTCCTGTCAGCCGCTGCGAAAGCTTCATGATACACTCATGGTAAATATCGCCGATTTCCCGCGGCCCCATCTCAAAGAGGCGCATTTCATCCGGCCGCAGTCCATAGCTGATAAAGTGAGCAAACGGACATCCGCTGTATTTTTCCAGTCTCGATGCACTGGCCTCGATAGCTCGCCTGTCTCCGCGGTACAATGCATCCGCCAGCCTGCTGCCCAGAGCTTCCTGCCTGTTGTCAAAGTTCATGCCGCGCTGAATCCGTGCCAGCTCCTCAGGTTCATGAATCTCATACCATAGCCCTGCGTACAGCCAGTCATCTTTGATTGTTCCATCCTCCATATACTCCCTGAAAGCATCTGTAAGATAAGGTATGGCTCCCTTTGGAGACAACGTAATATTCCTTACTTCACCATCTTCCAAATCTCCAAGCACAACAGACTCACTCCATTGCTCGCTTTGCATAAACTGCTCCAGCTCCCGAAAGACAGCGGACGGCCGCAGCTCATTTCCGGTCTCATCAATTCTGCTGCAGCTCATGTAAAGCTGCTCTGCAGGCTGCGACAGTGTTCGATAAATGGCTAATCGTTCCTCCTGCTTCATCATGTCATCGGTTTTGGAAAATTCAAGCTTCAGCCCTTCCAATACAGCTATTTCCCGTTCACTGAGGAGGCCTTCATCCGTTTTCTGCAGCGGCAGAAGTCCCTCATTGGCTCCCAGGACCAGCAGCACTTTCACCCGCCCGGTTCTGGTTCTCTGCATGGTTCCCACCAGCACGCTGTCCGGATTTGCGGGAACAATTCCAATCTCCATTTCCTCAAGCCCCGCTTCCATAATCCTGCGCAAGGCCTTCCCTGAAAGGCGCTCCTCGCCGACGGTCTCCACAATCTGATTAAAAATGCTGCAGATCACATTCCAGCTCTGAGCGGTTTCCGCCGCCCCATCCAGAAATCCTGCTTCCTGCTGTGCCAAAGCCATGGCCTCAATTCGATCTTCCATAAGGAAATCATTTGCCAGAAAGTTATACAATCCTTTAATTTTTTCGCCTGCCGTATTGTATTTCCCAATCCGCTCCCGTGCGGTTTCAACCAGCGAGACCACCTGCTCGCGCAGTCGGTTGAATCCGTTAAGATCCTCCGCCGTATATGTATCCCCCAATCGGGAAAACGGCTTTTTCCAGAGGCTCCCGCGCAGTTTGAACTGCTCTGCATAATTTTCCAGTGCCTCAGTCTCCTCTTCCGTAAAGCCCAGAAATCCGGACTTAACCAGCTGCATAACGGTGCTTTCCCGATAACCGTCTCCAATGATTTCCAAAAGCGACAGCAAAAATCCCACTGCCGGATGATGAAGCACCTTTCGTTTTCGATCTATAAACACCGGAATTCCCCAGCGCACGAACGTACGCCGCAGTACTCCAGTCCTGATTCCCGTATCATTGCAGACAACCGCGATATCACCGAACCGATATCCGTGCTCCCGCACCATCTGCAGAATATATGCCGCCGCCCTGTCTGCCTCCGCATAGATATTGGAAGTACACACCGCAGTAATTCGGCTGTTTTTCTCCCGCCTCTGCTTTTCCCAGAAATTATCCCTTGCAAGGCCGGATATTGCTTGACATTTGACCTCTTCATTGAGTTCTTCCGCGGTTTCCATAAGACGATGGATAACAAATCCCGTAAGTGAAAAAAGATCTGCACGATCATCCGATAATAAAAATCCGGCATCGCTGCAGGCTGCATGATTGCCCGAGAGATTATCCTCCCAGGTCATCACGATATTCAGACTGCGCGCAGTCTTTAGGATTCGTTCCAATACCAGCATGTTTTTCGGCGTGAACGTATCAAATCCATAAACCCACACATCGCATGCCGCCACCAAAGCCGAATCCAGCAGTTTATCCCCGTAAAATGTGATGTAATCCTCCGAGTCCAGATATTTGTCCGCTATGGCTTCCTCGTACTTAGAAAAGATTTCAATAATATCTTCCAGCTTATATTTCAGGAAACTGGTGCTTTCAAGCGATGAAGCCGCCTCCCGCAGCATGTCCGCATTCACCTCGGAACGCTTCATCTCCGAAATCAGCATGTTCACCCGTTCCACGAACGAATTCCGGCTGCGGACACCCTTGTATATTTTTAGAGTATCATCGCTTTCTTCCAGAATCCGCGTCAAAAGCATGTGCCTTCCATATTTATCGATAAGCGGCGGCACCCGGCCTCCCGCTTCCTTTATAATCTTATGACCCAGTGCTGAAAAGTCTACAACTGCAAGATTCATCAGACCTTTTTCATGAAGATAAAAAAAGGCATCTCTCTCCGCCTGCAGGGAAAACTGATCCGGTACAAGCAGCAGCGATCTGCCTTTTATGTGTTCAAATATGAATTTTTCTTTTTCGATGTCCTCTCCGCCGTAATAAATGTTCAACATCTGACTTCCTCACATTTTTTAAATGGTAAATTCCCTGAAAACATCTTTTACAGTGTCGATTTTATCCGCCAGCCCGGCTTTTTCGCTGCTTAACACCAGCCCGTTTTCCGGGTCGCCTGCCACGCTGCGCCGCACCGCCTCAAATAAATCGTAGGAGTCCTCGCCATGCTTTGCAAGATTTTCTGCAAACGGCGTCTTCATCGTCCTTACCGATGTTTTCATCGGGCTCCTGATTATTGTAACATCATTTTTACTGCAGTTCAAATACAACTGCTTATATGCTTCCGGCGCATCGCATTCCTCTGTTGTCACAAAACGCGTTCCCATCAGAATTCCGTCTGCCCCGTATTTATAGGCCATCTCCGCATCTGCCCTGCGGTAAATACCGCCGCCAACCAAAAGCGGACAATGCTCCAGTTTAGACACCTCCGATTTCACATCGGAAATAATTCTGCCCCATTCATGCTCGGCACGATCCAGCTGCTCCTCCTTGAATCCCAGAAGCCCCGCTGCGAACGGTCCCTGCAGTATGAAAGCATCCGGCACACGATTGTATTTCTGTGTCCAGTTTCTCACGATGACCGCCGCCCCTCTGCGAGACGACACCACCGGTATCAGTGCAATATTTTTATCGGTACAATACTTCGGCAGATCCGTCGGAATTCCGTTGGCTACGATTACCTCTGCACCGCTCTTTGCAGCAGCTCTGACATACTCACGTACCTTGGGACTTCCCCACAGCACGCTGACGCCGATTAAACCCGTGCCGGATTGTTCTTCGCGCCGATTCAATGCTTCTGCCAGTTTTTCCTGCAAAGCCTCGGTATTGGCACCCGTACGATTCTCTGCAAAATCGTCGCGCTGCCAGCCGATGTCCGAAGCTCCTATGAGCCCAAGGCCGCCTTCCGCCGCCACCGCAGACGCCAGCTTCGGTCC
>CAVCML010000043.1:0-13102 GCA_963603335.1 Bacteroidaceae bacterium
ATTTATACGACATATTCCACAGTATATTCTAATCTAAAATGGCTGAAAACACAAGAAAGACGGAACGGTTTTTCTGAATATTTTGCATTTGAAAAGCATGGATTTTGAGCAGCTTCCGCGAAACTAGGATACCGAAGGGAAAGGACTGTTAAATTTCTGTTTAAATTTTAATAAAAACAGCACTGAGTTGCGGACTTTTTTCAGAATTCTTGTAAAATAGATATCAGCGAAAGCATGTACATGAGAAAGAACAAGGTTTTTGTGGATTTTTAGGATGGTTTATGTTATAGTCTTAAACGTAAGAGACTGTTTTCACCACAGCAGACAGTCCTCTGCATAAAAAATAGTTGTTTAATTTAAACTCTGTGTACTATTACTAAAATACTCCTCGTGATGTTATAAATTTGTCGTCATTACAGTATTGACTTGTGGTGTGGTGAGTATGAACACAAGCAGTCAGTGCTAAAATTTTAACAACCACAGGAAGGAAAGGAAGGTTTTGAAAATGGGACAGCAAGGTAAGCACCTGAACAGCATTAAAGTAAGTCACGAAAAGCATACTGCTGGATGTGCCACTGAAATAATGGCTATACCTGAGACTGTCTGCATCTCCATGTCTCAGCATATCGGAGCACCATGCAAGCCTCTCGTTAAGAAAGGCGATCAGGTCAAAGTGGGACAGCTGATAGGAGATACAGATGCGTTTGTAAGCGCCCCGATTCATTCAAGTGTGTCCGGTACGGTCAAGGAGATTTCTGCGATTCGTTCCATGACAGGAGGGGATGATCAGGTAGTTATCATTGAGACAGATGGCAATCAGGATGTCTATGAAGAGATCAAGCCGCCTGTAATCAATGACATGAAAGATTTTATTGCAGCAGTGAGAGCCAGCGGACTCGTAGGTCTGGGCGGAGCTTCGTTCCCGACCCACATCAAATTCAATCCGAAGAATCTTGATGAAGTGGACACGCTGATTGTCAACGCTGCGGAATGTGAACCGTTTATTACATCGGACCACAGATTGATGCTTGAAAACACGGAATATATCATCAAGGGTGCGCAGGCAATAATGAAGTACCTCGGATTGAAGAAGGGATATATCGGTGTAGAAGAGAATAAACCGGATGCTATCGAAAAGCTCAGAAAGGTAATTGCGGATATGGGCCACTCCGGAGATATCGAAGTGCAGGTGCTCAGAGCAAGATACCCGCAGGGCGCAGAAAGAGTTATGATTTATGAAATTACCGGCAAGACGCTGCGGGCGGGAATGCTCCCTGCGGATGTCGGCGTGATTCTTTCCAATGTTACAACGATTGCATTTCTGGGTCAGTATCTGGAAACGGGAAGACCGCTTACGACGAAGAGAGTTACGGTAGACGGCAATGCCGTTGCTGAGCCTAAGAATATCATCGTTCCGATCGGTGCGAGAGTTGCAGACGTCATCGCAGCGTGCGGCGGTTACAAAGCTGAGCCTAAGAAGATCCTCATGGGAGGTCCTATGATGGGTCGTGCTATATATTCGGACGAGGTTCCGATTGTTAAAAACAACAATGCCATCCTGGCCTTTGATGGGCCGCAGGCACTGATTCCGGAAGAAACCGGATGCATCAAGTGCGGCAGATGCCACGGCGCATGTCCGTTCAAGCTTCTTCCGGTATCCATCGCTGAAGCGTATGAAAACAAAGATGCCGAGAGATTGGAAGCATTAGAGGTAATGCAGTGCATGGAATGCGGAAGCTGTTCCTACATCTGTCCTGCGAGAAGACCTCTGGCCTTTATCAATAAGATGTCAAAGGGATTTTTAAAGGAGGCGACAAGTAAATAATGGATAACAAATATCATGAAAAACTGATCGTATCATCGTCTCCGCATATGGTGACAAAGACAGATACGAGCAAGATTATGGGGACAGTGCTTATCGCACTTCTGCCGGCATTCGCAGTCGGCATCTATCAGTTCGGATTCCGTGTAGTGACGCTGACGGCTGTGTTCGTAGCATCCTGCGTGCTGTTCGAATATCTGTATAACAAAATAATGAAGAGACCTCAGACTGTAGGCGATTTGAGTGCGGTGCTCACCGGCGTGCTGCTGGCATTCAACTGCCCGTCAAGCCTGCCGTATGAGATTGCCATCGTTGGTTCATTTGCAGCAATCGTTGTCGTAAAACAGCTGTTCGGCGGTATCGGCCAGAACCTGGTAAACCCGGCTGTAACTGCGAGAGTATTCATGTTCATCGCATTTGCTACGCCGATGACTTCATGGCCTACGCCAAGAGGCGGTCATGCTGCGGGAGCTGTTGTGGACGCTACGACTTCCGCAACCCCGCTGGGAGTTCTTTCTCACGGAACCTTTGCAGATGTATATAAAGATGGATACACGAATCTGGATATGTTCCTCGGAAACGTAGGCGGCTGTATCGGTGAAGTCAGCGCGCTGGCTATCCTTATCGGCGGACTGTTCCTGATTTGGAAGAAAGTTATCTCTCCGATTATTCCTGTTACGTTTATCGCAACGGTATTTGTACTGGGACTTATCTGGGGCGGACTTGACGGTGCGATCTTCCACATCCTGGCCGGCGGCCTGATGCTTGGAGCATTCTTCTGCGCTACGGATTACGTAACATCCCCGACACTGCCGATGGGTAAAGTTATCTTCGGTATCGGATGCGGTTTATTTACTATGCTTATTCGTGTTTTCGCATCTTATCCGGAAGGCGTTTCATTCGCTATCCTGCTGATGAACATTCTTACACCTTACATAGATAAGATTTGTGAAAGAAAAATGTACAAGATGCCTAAAAAAGCGAAGGAGGGGGAGAAATAACATGAAAAACGATAATTTTAGAGAACATTTCATCCCTGCTATCGTTCTGGTGTGCATTTGCCTGGTTGTCAGCCTGGCACTTGCGGCAACATATAATGTATCTAATCCTACAATCCTTGCAAATCAGAAGAAATCTGCGGATGAAGCAAGAATGGAAGTCCTCCCTGCGGGAGATTCTTTCACGGAATATGACGGCAAGCTGGCAGACGGAGTAGATGAATGCTACATCGCAGACAACAAAGCCGGCATGGCTGTAACCTCTGAATACAAGGGATTCGGCGGTGCTGTTACAGTTATGGTCGGTATAGATGCCGACGGAAAGATTACCGGAGTAAAGGTAACGGATCACTCAGAAACCCCGGGCTTGGGTACGAAAGCAGCGGATGCTGATTATTTGAAGCAGTATCAGGGAGTTTCGGATGCAACTGCCGATCATATTAACAATGACCCGAACATCGACGCTGTTACCGGTGCGACAATCACATCAAACGCCGTATATTGTTCCGTCGTAGAAGCTCTGGCGCAGTTTAATGAATGCGGAGGTGTGAAATAATGAATAAATTAAGTATCTTAACGAAAGGTATTATTAAGGAAAACCCCGTACTGGTTTTACTGCTCGGTACTTGTCCGACCCTGGCAACGACAACAGGTGCAATCAATGGTCTGGGCATGGGGGTTTCCACGCTGGCGGTGCTGGTGTGCTCCAACATCGTAATATCGCTTTTGAAAAATATTATTCCGGATAAAGTGCGTATCCCGTGCTATGTAGTTGTTATCGCCGGATTTGTAACCATTGTTCAGCTTCTGCTGAAGGCATATTTGCCGGCTCTGGACTCTGCACTGGGTCTGTTTATCCCGCTGATTGTAGTAAACTGCATCATCTTGGGAAGAGCAGAAATGTTCGCATCAAAGAATGGTGTTCTGGATTCCGCTCTCGACGGTCTCGGCATGGGCATCGGTTTTACGCTGGCTCTCGGCTGCATGGGTCTCATCAGAGAATTCCTCGGCTCAGGTACTGCGTTTGACATTCCGATTTATGCGAACACCGGCATAGAACCGGCAGGCATTTTCATGCTGGCTCCGGGTGGATTCTTCGTATTCGCTCTTCTCATTGCTGCAATCAATTATTTCAGCAAAGGAAAGGCAATCAAGAAGAAGGAATTCGGATGTGAAGGCTGCGCTATGGCAGACTCCTGCGGTGGCGAATGTGATGGAAAGGAGGCTGATGCATAATGACAGCTATTTTATCGATAATGCTTGCGGTCATTTTGACCAACAACTATGTATTGGCGCAGTTCCTTGGTATTTGTCCGTTCCTGGGCGTATCAAAGAAGCTTGACTCTGCTGTAGGTATGGGTATTGCCGTAACATTTGTAATGCTGCTGGCAACAGCCGTAACCTGGCCGATTCAGATGTATGTGCTCAACACATTTAACATTGGATATTTACAGACATTGACATTCATTCTCGTTATCGCAGCGCTGGTACAGCTGGTAGAGATGACGCTGAAGAAATACATGCCGCCGCTCTACAATTCACTGGGTGTTTATCTCCCGCTGATAACGACTAACTGCGCGGTACTGGGTGTAACAATCCAGAACATTACTGATGGATATAACTATGTGGAATCTCTGTTCTGCTCTATTGGTGCAGGCCTCGGCTTCCTGCTGGCGATGGTTCTGTTCGCAGGTCTGAGAGAACGTCTGGAAAACTGCAAAGGTATTCCGGAATGTTTCCAGGGAATTCCTATCACATTAATCACTGCATCGATTCTGTCCATGTCATTCATGGCATTCTCAGGTGTGGTTGATGGAATATTTAGTTAGGAGGTAAGGTTAAGATGGGAACAATAGTATTACCTGCTATAATCGTAGCAGTAGTTGGTCTGATCGCCGGTATCATCCTGACTATCGCAGCAAAGCTGATGTTCGTTCCTGTGGATGAACGCGTTGCCGCTATTGAAGAAGTGCTCCCGGGTGCTAACTGCGGTGCATGCGGATTCGCAGGATGCTCCGATTATGCCAATGCGTTGGGAAGCGATGCGGACTTAAGCACATCACTTTGTCCGGTAGGCGGTGCGGATGTTGCAGCTAAGGTTGCGGAAATCATGGGCGTTGCAGGTGGAGAAATCGATCCTAAAATTGCAATGGTTATGTGTAAAGGTTCGTCTGAAGTGACAAATGAAATTCAGGAACTGAGCCGCATCAGCACATGTAAAGCTGCCAAGATGTTTTATGGCGGAAGCTGGTCATGCCCTTATGGCTGTCTGGGACTCGGAGACTGTGCGGATGTCTGCAAGTTCGATGCGATTCGCGTGGTTGACGGCGTTGCTCAGATTGACAGAGAAAAGTGCGTTGGCTGCGAAGCATGCATGAAGGCTTGTCCAAATCATATTATCAACATGGTAGGCAAGAAAAACCTGTTCGTTGTTGCATGTCAGTCTCAGGCTAAAGGTGCAAAGACCAGAAAGGCCTGCTCCGTTGGATGTATCGGCTGCATGAAGTGCCAGAAGATTTGTAAGTTTGACGCAATCAAGGTGGAAAACAATCTGGCTGCAATCGACTACGATAAATGTAAAAACTGCGGTATGTGCGCTAAGGAATGCCCTACAGGTGCAATCTTAAGCTTCCGCAAGAAAAAAGCTCCTGTAAAGAAGGCGGCAGCTCCTAAAGCTGAAGCTCCGGCAGAAGAAGCAAAGAATACAGAAGCATAAAATCTATGTTAAAACGAAACCCCGGCGGGACGATCCCGACCGGGGTTTATTAATACAGCTTATGTTGGAGATTTATAATCGAGGCAGCCTTTGCAGGATAAGCCATGAAATGATGCCGATAACAGCGCCGCTGGCAACACCGGAAAAAATCAGCACCGGAAAGTATGCAAACATTTTGATGTTGGATACCAGAAAGGATGCTACCAGAATCTGTCCCAGATTGTGTGCGACACCGCCTGCTATGGAAACACCTGTAACGGAGAACAGATCTGTCTTTTGAAGCAGGAACATGATAAGGAAACTGAGAAGAGCGCCTGCCATCGAATACGCCGCACCGAAGAGCCCTGTGAACAGCAGCCCGGCGATAAGAACCCGAACGATGTTTACGGTAAGAGCATATCGAGGCCCCAGAGAATAAAGCACCACGATGATGACCAGGTTGGCAATCCCGAGTTTAATCCCGGGAATGGAAGGCGCAAAAGGTATCAGAAATTCAATGTACGAAAAAATCAGCGCCAGAGAAACCATCAATGCGGTCAGTGCCGTACGGCGCGCACGACTGTCTTTTTGAGTTGTAGGCATTGTCTGCCGTTTTGTGCGATTTTTCATATGATATCCTATCAAAACCTATCTTGCTACCGAGTCATACGCTGATTCGCCGCCTCGGATTTCCAGCACGAGTTTGTTGGGCAGACATACTATAGTCTCCCCGGTTTGAAAGATGGCATGCTGCTGAACACAGTCCTGCCCGCGGCAATCAGAAAAACTCATTGAAACCTTACCATCCTTTATGGTAATCTTATTTATATGTGAATCCTTTTTTACTTCGATCGTGCGATTTTCGGTGAGGGAGTAGGTCCCGAAGACCTCCCCGGCTCTGGTGATAACCAGTTCGCTGCCGTCTGTCTGCCCGAAGGAGAAAAACCAGGACATGATCAGCCCGATGACAATCAGGGCGAGAGCCAGTATCACATCCGCTTTTTTAATCATAACAATACCTCCGGAGGTACCAGGAATATGCGTATAACATCTCGTGCCGGCTTATGGATTAAACTTCTGCCGGCTATACTGTTAACAGTTCTCATCATTATAACACAAACCGGGTGCGGTGAAAAAGACCCTGTTTCCAAATCGGAATTTTGTCTGGATACCACCTGTGACATTAAGATATACGATATGAGTTCAGGTGAAGCCAACGAGATTCTGAATGGCGCATTCGACGAAATAGATAAGTATGAAAATCTCATGAGCAAGACCATAGAAGGCAGTGATATATATAAGATTAATCATGCCGGCGGCCGGGCGGTGGAAGTTTCCGAAGACACGCTCAATGTCATTGAACTTGGGATTGAGATGGGAGATATTTCCGGCGGTATGTTTGATATCACAATAGGTAAGGTCTCTTCCCTCTGGAATTTCAACGGAGATGACCCAAAGGTTCCGGATCAGGCGGATTTAAACGAAGCGCTTGCGACTGTCGGCTATAAAAATATCGTTATAAACGGCAGCAGCGTAAGATTGAAAAACTCACAGGCGGAGCTGGATCTGGGCGGCGTGGCAAAGGGTTATATCGCAGATCGTATCTGTGATTATCTGGAGGAACAAGGCGTGGAAAAGGCTGTAATAAACCTTGGCGGAAATGTAGCCGTGATGGGTGAAAAGTCAGAGGGAACGCCGTGGAATATCGCCATTGAAAGACCTTACAGCGATCGAACGGAGATGATGGGGTATGTTTCCGTAAAGGACGCAACGGTTGTGACTTCGGGTGTATATGAGCGAAAATTTGAGCAGGACGGCGTGCTTTATCACCATGTACTGGATCCTCATACCGGATATCCGGTGAACTCGGGACTGGAGGCGGTGACCATCTGTGCGGCGCGCGGCAGCTCCGGTTTTTGTGACGGCCTCTCTACAGTATGCCTGATGCTGGGAAAGGAAAAGGCACAGACGCTGATTGAGACGCTGCAGAAGGAGCATCCGGATATGGGGCTGGAAGCCGCATTTATCGATGAAAATGACAATATGACGCAGACCGACGGCATGAACGTCAAGAAGGATGAATAAGATGACAAAACACATCGATGTGATAGTACCTTGCTACAATGAAGAGTGCAGCCTGGATTCTTTCTGCAAAGAGTCCGGCAGGGTGTTTTCAGGAATTTCCGGGTATGCATTTCACTATATTTTTATAGATGACGGGAGCAACGACGGAACGCTTGAAAAGATCCGCGGCCTGGCTGCCGCAGCTGAAGCATCTGCGGATTCAGAGAAATGTGTTCCGGAAGTTTCATATATTTCGTTCAGCCGTAATTTCGGTAAGGAAGCAGCTATGTATGCCGGACTGGAGGCATCGCACGGAGATTTTGCGGTGATTATGGATGCGGATCTGCAGCATCCTCCGCAGCTGATAGAAAAAATGATTCGAATTATGGAGGAAACCGGATGTGACAGCTGTGCGGCACGGCGCGTAAACCGCAAAGGAGAACCGAAGATACGCAGTGCTTTTGCACGAGCTTTTTACAAGCTCATGAATCGGTACAGCGATATCGAAATCGTGGATGGAGCAGTGGACTTTCGGCTCATGAATCGCCGGATGGTGAAGGCCATCGTGCGGATGCCGGAACGACAGAGATTTTCCAAGGGAATATTTGCATGGGTAGGATTTGATACACAATGGATTGAGTTTGAAAATGTGAAACGCATTGCGGGAGAGAGCAAATGGACTCTTTGGGGGCTGGTGAAGTATGCAATGGACGGATTTATCGATTTTGCGGAAGCGCCTTTAAAGTTCGTGGGCGTGTTCGGCGGTCTGACCACAGTATGCTCCGCGGTTTATTTCCTGATTGAATTTCTTAAGACGGTAATCATCGGCAAAGATATCCCCGGATATGCCTCCACAATCTGTCTGATCCTGTTCTTTGGCGGGCTGACCATCGCCATTTTAAGTCTTATGGGTGAATACATAGGCAGGATGTATCTGGAGACGAAGGGGCGTCCGATTTATATAGAAAAGGAAAGCAACATTGATGAGGAAAATAAGAGAAAAGCCGATTAAAATAGGAACATCCTGCGGGGAAATTTTAAAACGAAATAAAATGATACTGGCAGCGTTCTGCCTTCCGATAATGCTGATGATGCTGGCATTTATCGTGAAGGGAATTTATCCTGCGGGAGAAAATCAAATCGCGGTTATCGATATGTATCATCAATATGTTCCGTTCCTGGGTGAATTGCAGGATAAGCTGCAGAGCGGCGGCAGTCTGTTCTACACGTGGAACGGTGCCGGCGGCAGCAATTTCTGGAACCTGCTGGCATATTACGGAGCAAGTCCGCTGAATCTGCTGCTGATTCTGTTTCCGGAAAAATTTCTCATGGAAGGGGTAACGCTGATACTGCTCCTTAAAATCGGACTTTCCGGCAGCACAATGGCTGTGTATCTCAGAGCGGTGGTATGGAACAGAGATAAAAAATCCTCCGATGTATCGCTTGTGGGTTTTGCCTGCTTATACGCTCTCAGCTCATATGTGATGGCATACTACTGGTGCATCATGTGGATGGATGCGGTGGCATTGCTGCCGCTGTGCATACTGGGACTTCATAGAATTCTGGACGAAGAAAGAGGAGCTTTTTACACCGTATGCCTGGCATTGACCGTGTTTATAAATTATTATATGGCGATCATGGTGTGCATTTTCATCATGTTCTATTATCCTGTGCTGTATTTTATAAAAGTGCGGGGTGAGAGTGCAAAGTATTTTTTCAAGACCACGGGAAGGGCTGTGGGCTATTCGCTGCTCGGAGTTGCGATGTCTGCAGTAATGCTGCTTCCAACCTGGCTCAGCATGCAGTCCACGTACTATATTTCGGCGGACATGCCGGAAGAGACGGAGTTTTACAATGATATTCTGGATATTTTAAATCAGCTGCTGCCCAATGCACAACTGACGTACAGAACGGGACTTCCGAATTTGTACTGCGGAATGTTTGTAGTGATTCTGCTGGTTTTCTATTGGATCAGCAAGACCGTTTCGTTGCGTGAAAAACTGCTCAATGGAGCTTTTTTGATATTTCTGCTTCTGAGCCTTAATATCAACAAACTGGATTTTATCTGGCATGGATTTCATTTCCCGAATCAATTGCCGTATCGATATACGTTTGTGATCTGCTTTCTCCTCATCGGGATGGCATATAAGGTCTTCCTTCGAATAGATGAAATACGTATTCGGCACATATGGATTCTGCTGGCAGCCGGCAGCGGATATTATGTTCTGGCGCAGAAGATTTTAACGGAACATATCAAGGATATGGAGTTGTTTGTCTACAGCGGTCTGGCCTGGCTGGCACTTTATGGGGCAGTCATGATTTTGTATAAGAAAGGAATGCTTCGTAAGAATCTGTTTATCGTACTTACGGTTGTTTTGCTGAGCTTCGAAATGGCATCCGCCACATGCACCTCCGTAGACCGTGTTGGAACGACTATGCGTGATAACTATTATGAAAACGAATCGGATATCACAGAGCTGGTAAAAGACACAGAGGCAGCGGGAGAGGATTTCGGCCGTACGGAAATTAATGATAATTACATCTTAAACTGCCCTGCACTGTACCATTACAAGGGAATTTCTCAATTCTCATCATCCATCAATGCCAATACGACGGCTTTGATGGAGCGCATCGGAATAGAAGGCGAACCCGGTAAAAACCGCTTTAATTACAATCAAACGAATCCTGTGACGAATGCCATGCTCAATATTCGATATCTGATCGGCAAGAATCTGCCGATTGATGACAGTGATTTCACGCTGATAAAAAAATCAGGAAACAGCAGACTCTACGAGAGCAAGTATCCTCTATCCATCGGGTATATGACGGCGAACGCAATCCGAACATGGGATTATGAACAAGATAACCCGTTCCGCGTGCTGGATGATTATGTGCGCGCGGTGACACAGGGAAAATACAGCGGCATTTTCTGCGAAATCGAGCCGGTTGACATTTCGGGATCAAATGTGGAACTGACGAATACGGGCAGCGGTACATGGGACTGCGCTCTGGAAAACGAATCGAAAAAAAGTAAAGTTATAATAACATACAAGGCGGAGAATACGGGTAAGCAGTATATCTTCATCGAAGCGGAGAATGCGGATGCAATCACCGTCAGCGAGGATAAAAAAGACGATAAGACCGCAATCAGAAATGACTGCGGCTCCATCGTCAATCTGGGTGAGATGGAAGCAGGTGCCGAATACCGGGTTACGGTGGAATACAAGGAGGACAAGATAGGCAAGGTTGTCAGCCATGTCTGCACCATGGATGATGCAGCATGGCAGGATACATATGGAATTCTGTCAGCAAACACGCTGACCGTGACCGACTACGGGGATTCGTATCTGAAGGGTAAAATCGAAGTGGATCAGGACGGAGTGTTTGTAACGTCCGTTCCGTATGAAGCAGGATGGACATTGAAAGTGGATGGCCGTACCCGTGAAATTAATGAACTGGTGGGCGGAGCCTGGATTTCCACATCATTGTCCGCCGGAGAGCATGAGATTGAACTGATCTTCAGACCGCCGGGACTTATAGCGGGATTTGTGATTACGCTGCTATGCATCGGACTTTTAGCGGCATTGAAGCATCAGCTCCTCCAGCGATTGATGAGGTTTTGGAAAAGCAGGGGAATTTCCGACAAAGGAATCTGATTGTAATAAAGCGCGATAAGACCCTCCTTAGGATGAGGGACAGCAGGGATGCCGAACAGTTCGGCATCCCTTTTTAATTCTTCCGTAGTTTTATCGGACTTGACATTGAGGATGACGCTGATTCCTGAGGACGTGTTTCTTACCGCTACGAAATCCGCTGCAAATTCCGCAAAAGTGTCGGTAACAGCGGAAAGCTTCTGCGAATAAAGCTTTCTCAGTTTCTTGATGTGAGTCTGATATCGGCCGCTTTCCATGAACATGGCCAGTGTCAGCTGCTCAAGTTTGGAACAGGTCTGAGAATAGTCCTGTGCCATGGATGAAAACAGGCGAGCCATTTTTTTCGGCAGAACCATGTAACTGATTTTGACGGCAGCAAACAAGGTACTGGAGAACGATCCAAGGTAAATTACGCGTTCGCTGTTTTCCAGACTTTTGAGAGCCGGAATCGGTTTGCTGAAATACCGCAGTTCGCTGTCGTAATCATCTTCGATAATGTAGCTGTCATTGTCGGCGGCCCATCCCAGCAGCTCATAGCGGCGTCCGATGGGCATGACAGCACCGGTAGGCATGTGATTGGATGGACTGACATAGACAGCGGTGCGTATATTCGTCGGGAGCTTTTCAATCATCAGACCGTCGTCGGCTACTTTCACGGGAGTTGATGCAAAGCCTCTGTCCCGGAAAATACTGCGGACCGGCAGGTATCCCGGATCTTCCAGCGCGACATGCTCAATGGAAAGCTTTCGGAGCAATGTCGCCAGGTGGTTTGTAATCTGCTGCGTGCCGGCAGCGATGATAATCTGTTCAGGACTGCAGGAAACGCCGCGGGACATATAAAGATATTCGGATATTTCCGCACGGAGCTCAGGTTCACCCTGCGGGTCGCTTTCAAAGAAGAGCGATGTGGAGAATTCCGTAAGAATTTTGTTCATGCATTTTTTCCACTTGTTGAAATCAAAACAGTCGGGGTCGCAGTGAAAGGCGGGTTTGCCGGTGTTCAGTGCGCTTTCCGCATCCAGCTGAGGTGACATAAGTTCGCTGGCCGAAGGAGCCGGAGTATGACTGAGATGAGAGAACACATCACGCACATAGTAGCCGGATTGAGCTTTGCTGTATACATAGCCTTCTACCAGCAGCTGATTATAGCACTGTTCAACCGTGCTGATGCTGAGCCCGGTGGTTCTGGAAAGGCTTCTCAGTGAGGGCAGTTTTTCGTTTTCATTTATTTCACCTTTTAAAATGGAATTTTTAATATAATCGTAAAGTTGCAGATAATACGGCTTTTGGCGGCTGTTGTCCAGCACAGGCATGATAGCTTTCATGGTTTCCTCCTGATTGTACCGATAAAAATAAATATTTTTGTATATTTAATTATATACACTTTTCCTGTATTATAGTATAAAACAAACAAAAGAATTTGAAAAGAGGCGATATTATGAAGACATCACACACATTTAAAATAGTTATGACGGCACTGATGATGTGTCTGATTATGGTTGCCATATTGTTCGTAAGGGTTCCCATTCCGTTTACGCAGGGGTATGTACATTTGGGTGATGCCATGGTGTTCCTGTCGGTACTGATTTTAGGATGGAAATACGGAGCTGCCGCATCTGCACTGGGCGGTATGCTGGGTGATCTGGTAGGCGGATTTGCAGCCTGGGCACCATGGAGTTTTGGAATAAAAGGTATTATGGCGCTGATTGCGGGATTTGTAATAAGTGCATTTCTCCGCAGTGAAGCGGTCAGCAGAAAACGGTTAATAGCAGGAGAGATTACGGGCATGGTGCTGGCGGGCATTTTCATGACGGCGGGATATTATTTTGCAGAGGGAATCATGTACGGCAGCTGGGTAACACCGGTACTG
>CAVCML010000044.1:0-4591 GCA_963603335.1 Bacteroidaceae bacterium
AGATTAACATTGCACTTGCGGTTGATGGATTTGATTTCTTTAGCTAATGACGCAACGTGGAGGTTGTTGTAAATGCTAAAATAAAGATGTACAAAAATTATCAAATAAAAATGTACAGTTGACAATGTATAATACGGGGACTACATTCTAATGTTTTATCTACTAGGAGGCGATGCTCTATGAAACAAGAAAACCCGAAATCTACATTTTTCTGGAAAATTGATGAGAAAAACGGTGAGTTCAGCAACTGGTATCGGAGAGATTTTGTGATAGATGATTTCAAATATTTCTGCGCGGAACAGTATATGATGGCTCAAAAGGCAAAGCTGTTTCACGATTCTGAGCGGTATACACGGATTCTTCGTGCCAATACACCGGATGGCTGCAAGGCACTCGGCAAGGAGGTAACGCCGTTTAATCCTACGACTTGGGATTCAATCAGTTATGATATAGTAAAGACTGCTAATCGTGCAAAGTTTGAACAGAATCCGGATCTGATGAAGATGCTTCTGGATACGGGTGACAGTATCATAGCTGAGGCAAGCCCGAATGACAAAATCTGGGGAATAGGAATGGATGCTGAGACTGCAGCCAAAACTGATTCCGCAGACTGGACCGGAAAGAACAAATTGGGGAAAATTCTGATGGAACTGCGAGATGAATTTGCAGGAGAAAGATCACAGGCGAAAAGTACTGAAATCAGAATGATAAAGGCGGATATTATAAAATAGTTTAAATGTGGTTAGAAGATAAGGAGGAGCACTATCATGAACAAGAAACTTGTAGCATATTTTTCTGCATCCGGTGTTACCGCTAAAGTAGCGCAGACACTGGCAGAGGCAATCGATGCGGATATATTTGAGATTGCACCGAAGGTTCCGTACACGAGAGCCGATCTTAACTGGATGGATAAGAATGCCCGCAGCACGATTGAGATGAACGACCCAACTTCTCGCCCTGAGATTGAAGCTAAGCCGGGGAACATGAATGAATATGACACCGTTTTCGTGGGCTTTCCAATCTGGTGGTATGTTGCACCGACGATTATCAACACCTTCCTTGAAAGCTACAATTTGACAGGGAAAACAGTTATTCCGTTTGCAACCTCCGGCGGCAGCGGTATGGGCAAGACAAATGAAAAGCTCGCACCGAGCTGCAGTGGCGCAAGACTTCTGGAAGGCAAAGTATGGGGCTCCGGTGTGAGCGGCAAAGAACTGGCTGCATGGGTTGAGAGCCTTGGAATTTGAGGAAGCGTAAGTCTTGGACTGGGAAGAAATTTTGTCGGATTACAACAAGGCGAAAGATGCAATATGATGGCATCACTGTATGAGGGGATTGTTGATATTTATATAGATGGCAATCCGGTAACAAACTGGATTATGGACTTTTACTGTTATCCATGCTTCCACAGCAGGGAACTATACACATTCGATGTGGGATATTACAAAATCATTTGTTCATCGATTTCCGTGGAAAAAATTGAAAAAAACGAAATCACACCCTCTCCAAAATTGGCTTCGTAATAGAAATACTATAGAGTTTCTTGGGGTATGGGAAACAAAATAACAGGAGGAAAATAACATGGCAGAATTCAAATACGAAATAGTAGAACACATTGGAGTTATTTCAGAGAGCAGCAGAGGCTGGACAAAAGAACTGAACAGAATTTCGTGGAACGGCGGTACACCGAAGTACGACATCAGGGACTGGGCGCCGGGACATGAGAAGATGGGCAAAGGTGTGACGCTTTCAGATGCAGAGATGGAAAAGCTCAAAAGCTTGCTTTAGTCTGTATATCTGTAGGCAGTGCTTTTGATGGAGTTTCCGTGTTAGGATTATAGGCTGAAATTTATGAAATGAAACACTTCAGCACGACACTATAGGGAGGTAACATTATGACTAAAACAATTACAGTTAAAGGAATCGGAAAGGTATCAGCTGCACCTGATTATGTTGTTTTATCCATGGAATTGGAATCACAAGATATGGATTATGAAAAAGCAATGGCTAGTGCCGCTGAAAATATTGAACAGCTTAACGAATCTTTAGAGACTGCCGGCTTTGAAAAGAAAGCAGTAAAAACAACGAAATTCAATGTTCATACAGAGTATGAATATGAACGCAAAAAAGACGGCAGCAGCAAAAGGGTATTTAGTGGGTATGTGGTGGAGCATAATCTTAGACTGGAGTTTGATTTTAATTCTAAGAGGCTTGCGGAAGTACTATCAACAATTGGATCTTGTCTTGCACATCCTCAGCTTAAAATTACATTTACAGTCAAAGACCAGACGGCAATCAACGAAGAAATGCTTCGTAATGCGGCAGCGAATGCAAAAGCAAAAGCTGAAATCCTTTGTGATGCATCCGGAAAAGAACTTGGTGAACTATTAAGTATTGATTATAACTGGGGAGAATTGGATATTTGCTCCGATACCTTCTATAATATTGATGATGACTGCCTTGCAATGCCAACATTTCTAAACAAGAGTGTAGAAATAGAACCTGACGATATTGATATCAGTGACACTGCAACATTTGTTTGGGAAATCAAATAAATCCGGATGAATTTGCGGAAAGAATTTGCAGGATTGTTCATGAGCATCAGGAAGGGTGAATGAAATGAAATACGAGGGAAAATACAAAGAGATGGCAGAGCAGTTTCGTAAGGACGGCTGTGATGAATACACGATAGAGAAGTTTATCAGGCAGGAAATGGAGGCGGATGAATTTGCAAGAGGAGAAGGCACTACGGATATAGAGGCTTTTCGCATTTGGAAGACCTGCCCGGAGGAAGTAAAGAATATCTGGCTGCACAATGCCTATTGCAGAAACTGCGGCGTTGCATCATTCAAACCCGGATACAATCTGAGGAAAGACAAATATGGTATTGTGATAGAGGGTTATTGCGATAAGTGCGGAAACAGAATAGCAAGGTTCTGTGAAGATGAAAAGCAGTGGTTTGAATAGCCGGATTTCAAGAGCACTGCAGAGGATGTTTATACGGGATAAATTAGGATTTGCAGGAAATCCGGCTGCAGTCTGAGTGATGGTTAGCTGTCAGGTGTCAATGAATATTTGAGTATGCTCATCTCCCTAAAACGGTGCTTAGCCGCTATGGCAACTTAATGAGCAGACACTAATTATACAGATTAAATTTGTTTTGATAAGGAGAACATCTACCTGCTGGGATAAAATAGAAGAATTGTTGTGTTATGGCATGGCTGCAGCGACTTGACCGCAACAATAGCTTATGTCATTGTCGGAAATTAGAGAATACAGCAGAGCAGTTTAAAGGTTGAAAAAAGATAGGGAGGTGTATCTGCATATGATTTTCTGCTTTTCAGGAACAGGAAACAGTAGATATATAGCAAGACGATTTGCAAAAGCTTTGCAGGATAAGATAACGGACCTTAATGCCAAAATTAAGGCACAGGATAATTCACTTATACGAACGGGGCAGGATGTGATTATTGTAGTCCCGACATATGCGTGGCGTATTCCGCGGGTCGTATCAGAATGGCTTATTAAGACAGAGCTGGCATCTGCCGAGCGCATTTGGTTTGTGATGGATTGCGGCAGTGAGATCGGAAATGCCGCAAAATATAATCGGCATCTTGCACAGCAGATGAATCTGACATATATGGGAACAGCACAGGTTGTTATGCCGGAGAACTATATCGCTATGTTTGGTGCACCGGAGGCGGACGAAGCCGCAGGAATTGTGGAGAAAGCAGATCCTGATATTGAAGCTGCTGCTGCAAGAGTTAAGGCGGGAGAAAAATTTCCTGCACCTCGCAATAATATGTATGACCGCATCATGAGCGACCTTGTTAATCCGATTTTTTATCGGTTTATAGTCAAGGCCGGCCCGTTTTATGCGAGCGAGGCTTGTACCGGCTGCGGGGAGTGTGCTGCAGAATGTCCGCTGAACAATATTCGGATTCAGAACGGAAAACCTGTGTGGGGCAAGGAATGTACGCACTGCATGGCATGTATATGTTATTGTCCTGCGAAGGCTATAGAGTACGGAAAGAAGAGTGCCGGGAAACCACGGTATCACTTTGAAGGATTAAATTTGCAAACTGGAATCTAGGATTCCAATTCAGCTCCGCAAAAAAACAGCTGCGAAGATTGATTTATTTATGATTCTGTGGCATACCGTTTTATGAAATTAATGCGGAATCCGCAAAAAAATCATGGAGGATGAAGCAATGCAGTATGCGAGAAAACAATATCTGAATCAGCTGATCCGGAAAAAGGATAATGGGCGCATCAAGGGCATTACTGGTTTGCGTCGGAGCGGTAAGTCTTATCTTCTGTTCACGCTTTACCGCCAATACCTTTTGGACTCTGGTGTTCAGGAAAATCAGATCGTAGGGCTCGCCCTGGATGAAATTGATAATGCCAAATATAGAAATCCGTTTGAGCTTAACCGAATTGTGAAGGAGCGAATTACAGATAAGAATAAGCGTTACTATGTGTTCATTGATGAAATTCAGTTTGTTACGGAGGTGCAAAATCCGTATGTGGATAATCCGAACGAAAAATTGACGTTCATTGATGTGGTGCTTGGATTGATGAAGCTTCCCAA
>CAVCML010000045.1:0-2657 GCA_963603335.1 Bacteroidaceae bacterium
CTATCTCTTCGAGAACTGGCTTGCTCTTCTTGCTTTTTTGAGTCCGTATTTCTTTCTTTCTTTCATTCTGGAGTCTCTTGTCAGGAATCCTGCCGCCTTAAGAGCCGGTCTGTAAGCTTCTCTGTCAGCTTCGCAGAGAGCTCTGGAGATTCCGTGTCTGAGTGCACCGGCCTGACCTGTGTAACCACCGCCGTGTACAGTAGCGATTACGTCAAACTTGCCTTCGCATCCGGCGATTTCAAACGGTCTCTTAACCTCTCTCTTTACGATTTCCTGGGAAAGGTAGTCGTCAAGAGATTTCTTGTTTACTGTGATATTTCCGTTACCAGGGACTAATCTAACTCTAGCAACTGAAGATTTTCTTCTTCCTGTTCCATAATACTGTGTCTTTGCCATCGTTTAATCCTCCCTTCCTTAAATATCCAGTACTTCCGGTTTCTGAGCTGCATGTTCGTGCTCAGGACCTGCATAAACCTTTAACTTCTTGTACATCTGTCTGCCCAGCTTGCCGTTCGGCATCATGCCTTTTACCGCATGTCTCACAACTTCGGTTGCGTGCTTTTCCAGCATCTGTTCGAGAGTCATTTCTCTGAGGCCACCCGGATATCCGGTATGTCTCTTATAGATTTTTTCTTTTCTCTTCTTGCCTGTTACTTCGACTTTTTCCGCATTGATTACGATTACATAATCGCCGCAGTCAACGTGCGGAGTGTAAATCGGCTTGTTCTTACCTCTTAAAATAGCTGCAATCTGAGAAGCCATTCTTCCGAGGTTCTTACCTTCTGCATCAACAACGTACCATTTACGTTCTACTTCTGCAGGCTTTGCGATAAATGAACTCATTTTATCTTTCCTTTCTACCTACTGAAATCAAGTGCCGTACACCTGATTCTGTTCGGCCCTGCCTACTGGGTTTCCTGTAAAGAAAACTGTTTCGGCGAACTAAAACTAATATTTAGCCGTGTTTGCTCGGACGGAACTCCATCCTGCTTACACGAAAAAACCATGCTACATGCGTAACACGAATCTATTTTACACGTTAACGCCTGTAAAGTCAAAGGTTTTCCGGCATAATTCTGCTTAAAATGCTACCACCAGCAGCATCTTAAACTGCTCCTTGCCCATGACAGCGTGCGGATGACCGGCCGGCATCACGATGGACTGCCCCTCTGTCAGGATGTACTGCACACCATCGATAGTAATCAGACCTTCACCATCAAGGCATGTCACAAATGCATCCCCGCCCGATTCATGAGTACTGATTTCTTCGCCCTTATCAAACGCAAACAGTGTAATGCTGAGAGCATCGTTCTGCACTAAAGTCTTGCTGACAATCTGCCCATCCTGATATGCCACCTGATCTTTGAGCGTAACAACTTCTGCCTTGGAAATATTCTTCATAATTTCTTTCATCGATATCGCCTCCTTATATAAAACCCGAGCGGCATAAAATTTTACAATCTGCACCGCCGATGTTTATTATTTTTAGTATAGCCCTAATTTCTCAAAAAGTCTGTGCGATTTACCACGAACAGGAAAAAACACCGGCAAAATCTTTACAGACTTTACAAATCAAATCTAAGCAAAATCTCCTCGAGGGCAATTCCCGAACGCAGATCCTCCTCATATGTACAAATCAGATTGGAATGCTGCAAGTAGCCGGCTTTGCGATATTGCTCCAGTTTGCGGCAAACACCTGCGAAATAATCTTCCTTTTCCATCAGGCCGAAGTGTTCCCAGATCAGAATGCGGCCGTCATCACAAAGAATCATGAAATCCGGGTAATATATCTTGCCGCAGACAATCAACTCGGCTTCGTATCGGAATATAATGCCGTGTTCGGTGAAAAAATCCGCCAAAATCCGCTCCGACTTAGAGCGAACTTTAATGCCGCTTTTGGTTTTATATATTTTCTGCTCGGGTTTGTATGGATTCTGTACATAGTCACCGTACAGCCACTCCCGCTGCGCCGCGGAAAGCCGATACTCCTTTTCCTCAAACACTTTCGAAAGCCGGCTGCCGGTGATGGGGCAGAGAGATTTCACGGATTTACACTCCAGCACTTCCATTTCTTTGAGTAACCGCTCAAGCCCATGGCACCAAAGCGTACTCCAGTGAATTTCCTGTTTCAAAAAGCATTTACGAGCGAGAGATTTGGTGATTTTTTTGTCGCGAAGCGTGCCGCGGGCATCATTCTTATAGGTATGATAAATATAGAAGTGATCGTCTCTGCCTTTTTTGATGCAAAGTTCCCCCGCCGGAAGCTGTCTGAATTCCTGCATCATCCGCTTCCGCCTGCGGGATTCTTGTTGATAGACTCGAGTCATTTTCAATTTCATCCTGTTGTGATAATCTCTCATTTTAATCCCCTTTAAGGTGTTTTAATCGATTGAGCTGCAGTCGTACGGCTGCTCAGCAGGGCTGAGCCTAGCCGTGCTGTGACCATGCGGCAGCTGGGCGGCAGCTGAATTGCGGCTAGCCTGCTGCTGGGCAGCCGATGGGGCGTTTTAACCCGACCTTGTTGCCATTATTTTACACTTTTTCTCATTTTTGTCAACATCTCAAGGGTGTTTTCTGTTTTTGTGGTTTCTTTTATATATTATGGCTCAATCACAAATTTTGTGGGATTTAGGATTCCTTTCATAACTCCGTCGGCT
>CAVCML010000046.1:0-9759 GCA_963603335.1 Bacteroidaceae bacterium
AAAAGGGCAAAGGAAGCCGGAACGACGGTGAAAAGCTCTTTTTTTCTTATAAAAGAAGTTAAAGAAGGAGGGCGGCGGAACAATGGCACTTAATCAATACGATAAAGGAAGCAGCAACAACGGACCTAACGCATATAAGAAGGGGAACCGCACGCCGAACCAGTCTAGGAACGGCGCCGGGCTTGCAGAGATAAGTCGGAGAGAGTCGGCGGAGATAGCAAAGTACAAAGAAATAGCAGAAAAGCAAAGGAAAGCTAAAAAGTATGGTGCGTACTACAGCACTTCATCTTTGCAGAAGGCGTATAAATCCACTGGTTCAGACCAAGAGAGAGCAATCATACAGGCAAGAATCAATTATCTGACAACATACGCTAAAGGATATTAGAGAGGGATTAGAGCATGGCTAAGAAGAAGAAAAAAACATCGCTTGCTCCGGCGATTAAGAAAACATCGCTTGCGGCGGCTATTAAACAGACCACAAAGCAGATTAAAAAGGCTAGTTCCAAAACAAGTACGCAGAAATCGACAAGCAAGAATACTTCTTCCACGAAAAAGGCGGCGGCGGCAATCAAGGCGGCGGCAAAGGTGCAGGCGACATCGAACAAAGTCAGTCAGAACAAAAAGAAAGAGGCGGCGCAGAAAGTCGCACAGGCTTCTTTACAGCTCACCAAAATGCAGACAGCGAAGAAGAGAAATTCCTTGCAGACTACAACGTTACAGACAGGCAAGAACAAGGATTCTTTACAGGCTACAAAGCTGCAGACGACAAAGAAGAAAACATCAAGTGGGAAGAAGTCGCAGAGCTGGCGTGATAAACTCCGTGCAGACGGCAAACAGGCGGTAGCAAAGGCAAAACAGACGGATGCATTAGGCGTAAAGATTAAGGAAAAATCATATAAGATCGATAATGGAATGTCCAAGGCACTCGCAAAGACTGGCGGATATGCTAAAGCCTACGGAGACGCATATAAAGAACTTGGAAACGAAAAGGAATACGGCAAGCTCTCTGACAAGCAGAAAAAGCAGATTATCAAAGAGTATATGCCGGAAGCAAAAGCCGCCGTTGACAAGGAAGTAAACAAGAAATACCCGGATAAGCTAAGCTATAGAAATCTTACAAGTGATGAGTATTTGCGTTTGCAGACCGCTGAACGTATGCCAAGTGCAAAAGCCAAGAACGCCGCACTCGGAACAGAACTTTCAAAGACGGTGGGCAGTCTCAATACCGCCGCACTTAAAAAAGGCAAGGCGGCATCCGGTGTAATGGAAGGACTTAATCCTCTGCCGGTTTCACTGGACAAGATGGGTTCCGGCACATACTCTGAGGCAGAAAAAATTCAGAACAGAAAATCGAAAGATTCCACCGCATACAAAGCAGGATATATGCTGGGACAGGCAGGTTCATATTTTCTTGGCGGCGGACTTGGAGCAGGTGAATCGGGAGTTGCAAAAGCCGTGCTGAAAAAGATGGGAGCAAAGCAGACCTCAAAGGCACTTGCTAAAGGCGTAGCAGGAAAATCCGTACAGGCAGGTGCAAAGACTGGCTTAAAGGTAACAGGCAAGGGCACTGCAAAGAAACTTGTGCGTGGAGAGCTTGACGATGCGACCAGAGCGATGATTTCCACTGCATCGAAGAATGCTTCCAAAACGGCAGGAAAGAACGGCACAACGGCATTACAGCGGTTTGCGGCTGGTCGTGTGGCTGATGCGGCTATTTCTTCCCCACTCAATGCTTCCGATGCGATTAAATCCGCTACGGATGAAAACGGTAAAGTGAACTGGAAGTCTGCCGGAGCGAACTTTGCATTAAACACAGGACTTGACCTTGCAGTCGGCGGCGGACTGGACATAGGAACAAAGGCTGTAAGCAAACTTACATCCAAGGATATGCAGAAAGTAGTCAAGATTTTAGCAAAGCAGAAATCCGGCACTCCGCTTTCTGAGGCAGAATCCAAGTTTTTAAGCAAGGCAGTAGCGACAGCGAGAAACACCGTAGCAGACAGAGAAGCAAAGCAGGCGGTGGAGGAACTGCGGGCAAAGCAGAATGAATCCATTGCAAAGGCAGAAGAAAGAGGATATAATAATATTAACGGAGGTATTGAAAATGGAAAAGAACAAATTCGGACAGACAATATATCCAATGACGGCAGAGGAACGGAAAATATACGACAGGTTGAAGGAGAAGTACAAGGGCGACAGGGGAGCACTGGGACTGATAGAAGCGGAACTGCTGAACCCGACAGAACAGAGGGACTGGGAAGAGTGCGAAGGGATTCTGGGTCTGTATTTTTAAATAATGAAACCAGAAATAAAATGAATGCAAACGGCATAGTTGATACTCATTTGGAGAGTGCAGACTATGCCGTTTTTAGTAAAGCACTGGATGAAGGCAAGGCGAGCAATCCATACGGAAATGCACTTACTGCGGAGGATGTATCAAAGCGTGATGCGAACGATGCAGCAAACACTAAAAGTCAGAATGTGCGTCTGACGACCGATGACGTTGATTCGTATAATTCTTCCGGCAGTGAAAAAGTGATGAGAAAGAAAGCAAAGGCGCCGGATGGCGTGTTAAAAAATGATGATGAAATAAAAAGCTATATTGAAAAGTCGCTTACTTCGGACAATAAAGAAATCAAAACGTATGCAAAGGTGGGAGATGGTTTTGTCAATGATGTCAAGGCTGTAACCGATGGAGATGTTGATATTTCAGGAAAGTACATGGAAATTCCGTCCGATAAGCTTAGACATTCTCAAACACAGCATACCGAAGCAAAGCAGATGGGTGACTTGCCTTTGACAAAGGAAGATTTCTACAAACTGCCTGATTATATTGACGATTACGACGATATTGTCGAGGTTGTACCAACAAAAAATGGTACTCGAATTAAGGTTGCAAAAAAAGTAAACGGGCATACAATTATTACTGAAATGGTATCCGAGGGGAGAAATTCAGTAAAGTTTGAAAATATGTGGAAGGTGGATACGCAAAAATATTTGAAAGATAAAGAAAAAAGCCTTCGGTATCAAGGGTCCTCGCAGGCATTGCCCGAGAACTCATCCTTGTCCGCCGATAGACTTTCTTCTAATAGTATATCCAATTCTGCATCAAAAAACAACCCGGAAGTGAAGGAAAACGATGAAGCACTTGCGGACTACATCAACTCAATGCGAAAAGACGGACTCTCAGACGAGGATATCTTAGACAGACTCGAAACGATGGGAACTAACCCGTACAAGGCTATGGAGATGGTTGAAAATACTCCAGTAACCAAGGCGCAGAAAGAAGTCAAGGCTAAAATCGAAAAGGACCCGAAAGCGCAGGAAGAGTGGATGGCACAATCCAAGGCGGCATACGAAAATGCTGACAAGGTGGTTATGGCTAAAACCGCAGGCGAACAGATAAAGAAAGAGCATCCGCAGGTATCCGAAATCGAGAAGGATGTTCGCAAGGTGGCTTCCGATGGTGAGATAGGGCGCAATGCTCAGAAAACCTATAAGATGTTCATAGAGGGACATGAAGAACTTGAAGAAGTTTTCAATGAAAAAGCTGCAGACGGAGTATTCGGTAAGGCAAAAGGATATTCGCAGGCGGATGCAAAAGCATTTGTTAAAAACGAAATAACGGATGATTTCACAAGGTGCTACAAGAACTTCCTTGATACCGATACACTGAACGGAATCGAAGGTAAAGATGCTCATATTGCATACGCAAGGGCAAGGGCACTGTCAGAAGAACTTTCCAAACGATATCGGGCATGAGACAAAGAAGCCGTTGAAATGATGATGAATGTTCTGGAAAAGGCAAACGAACTTGCATCATACAGCGGGCGTGCGCTCAATGCGGCAAAACTGCTGGTGAAGACTACGCCGGAAGGCAGACTGCGCATAGTAGAGAAAGACCTTGACAGACTGAACAACAGGTATGCAGACCGATTAAAGGACAGACTCACACTTACGAGAGAGCAGATAGAGCGCATTCTTAATGCCTCTGACGACGAAATTGTGGATGTAATGGATGAAATCAACAGAGAAATGTGGGAAGAAATTCCTGCAACACTCTTTGAGAAATTCAACGAAATCAGACACCTGTCAATGCTCGGAAACTTAAAGACCCACGAAAGAAACTTTATCGGCAACTTCATATTCAAGGGCACAAGAAGCCTTGCAGACGGCATGGAAATTGCTATGAACAAACTTGCAAAAGGGCACATTGAAAAGCTCGGCGGCGAAGTTGATATGGTAAAGGCAGACCGAAAAGTCATCAAGGAAAACAAGGAATTTCTCGGAAAGGAATTCGATGAAGCATATAAGAATGCAGGAAGTGTTAACAGGTACATTGAATCCGTGAGACCCGATGGAGTAACGGCGGTAGAGGAAAAGCAGATTGGAGTGGAGAAGTCCGGTTTTGCATGATAATTTTCACTAAGATTTTCTGGTGTTTAGTTGTTTAATGTGTGAATTCCCAGATTAGGAAAAAAGTGATCCGAATTTGGATTTTTTCTTTTCTGCAGACGATGTGCCTTTTATTGAATTCCCAATCTGCAAAAAAATAGCTGCAGATTGGAAGTTTAAGCTGCAAAGAGTTGTAAAATATGACAACAGTGCCTTTTAATGGAACACAAAGGCTCGAGTGTAAGCAGATTCTAAAGCAGTTATTGCCTGAGAGTTCCCATATAGTCAGGAAAAAAAGAAATCCGGGAATTTGAAAATTTGAAATCCGAAAAAATGCGGATGGAAGTTCCCATATAGGTCAAATTATTTTTTATATGGGAATTCAATGTGAGAATTTAGAGAAAAGTATCATATATACAGGTGTTTTGCCATGATAAACAGACTCTTTCTCGGCAGCTATGCGGATTCAATTTGATATGCTAATTAGCATATGATATAATTTTTTGTATATAAGCCGTGCCCGGAGATTTCGGCTTGCCGACATACTTAAACAAGGTGTTTTGGCGGTTGCGATTGAATTGAAGAATCAGCTGACGGGCCAGGCGGTGATAACAAACGTGCAAGTCCATGTTAGAGAGTCTATGCATATTGAAGAAAAATTATTAAGTTATCAGGGTACATTTATGTATCTAAAATATTATACGAGGAGATTGAACATGAAAAAATTTTTAGCGGAATTTCGAGAATTTGCCATGAAGGGAAATGTCCTTGACATGGCTGTAGGTATTATCGTAGGGGCTGCATTTACCTCCATCGTTAATTCTCTGGTAGATGACATTATTTCACCGATAATCGGACTTTTGGTACAGGTCAACTTCAGTGACCTTGCAGTGTCCATCTTTGGAGTGGATTTGAAATACGGATCATTTATCATGGCTGTCATCAACTTTGTGATTGTGGCGTTTGCATTGTTTATACTTGTGAAGGCACTCAATACGGCAAGAAATCTGGGTAAAAAAACGGAAGAGGAAGAGGCTCCGGCGACAAAAGAATGTCCGTACTGCAAGAGCGAAATTTCTATCGAGGCAACCCGCTGTCCTCATTGTACATCTATTCTGAGTGAGGAGGCTGAAGCGGTTGGCAAAGCGGAAACAGTGAAGGCATAATGGACAAGTTTTCAGTTTTAAAATATTATTACGGATATGATACGTTTAAAGAAGGACAGGCGGAAGTTATCGACCGGATTTTGGATGGAAGAGATGCTGTCTGCATCATGCCTACGGGAGCCGGAAAGTCTGTTTGTTACCAGATTCCGGCTCTGCTGCAGAAAGGCACGACTATCGTGATATCACCATTGATTTCTTTGATGAAGGATCAGGTTAGCACATTGCTGCAAATGGATGTTCCGGCAGCATTTATCAACAGCTCGCAATCTTTGCAGGAATACCGGAAGACGCTGCAGGAGATGGAAAGGGGAAAGTATCGAATTGTATATGCAGCACCGGAGAGGCTTCAATCGGAGATGTTTTTAAAAGTATGTTCTCGTATTGACATCCCGTTTTTGGCAGTTGATGAAGCTCATTGTATTTCGCAGTGGGGTCAGGATTTCAGACCCAGTTACTTGACTATCAGAGCGTTTGCGGAAGGATTGCCGAAGCGGCCGGTAATCGGGGCTTTTACCGCGACAGCGACACCGGATGTGCGGCAGGATATCGAAGAACTCTTGAATCTGCAGAATCCGTTTTCTGTGACTACAAGCTTTGATCGGCCTAACCTTTCTTTCACGGTAAAACATCCGGACAGCAAGGACAAGGAATTACTTAAAATTCTGAAGGGACGCAGGGATCAGTCCGGAATTGTGTATTGCTCCAAACGAAAAGATGTGGAACAAGTATGCGACATGTTAAATGACCGTGGGTTTAAAGCAACTCGATATCATGCGGGACTTGCGGATGAGGAACGCATGAAGAATCAAGATGATTTTATCTTTGATCGAAAGCGGATTATGGTAGCAACCAATGCGTTCGGTATGGGGATTGATAAATCGGATGTGAATTTTGTTATTCATTACAGTATGCCCAAGGATATCGAAAGCTATTATCAGGAGGCGGGACGTGCCGGACGCGATGGCAGCAAAGCGGACTGCGTACTGTTATATGCATCTTCAGACATCAGGACTATCAAATATTTTATTGAAAACCCAATGCCGCGAGAGGATCTGGACGAGGAAACATTAGCGGAAATCAAAGAAAAAGATTATGAACGATTGCGTCAAATGGTGTTTTATTCCACGACACGGGATTGCCTGCGAGAATTTATACTGCACTATTTCGGAGAAAAGGCACCGCATTATTGCGGGAACTGTTCCAATTGCCTGACGGAGTTTGAAAAGGTGGATTTTACGGTGCAGGCACAGATGATTCTGTCCTGTGTGTATCGGTGCCGAGAACGTTACGGGATTACTATGATTTGCGATGTGCTGCGCGGAAGTCAGAATCAGCGGGTGATTAATGCCGGACTTGATACACTTTCAACTTACGGCTTGATGTCGGATGTGCCGTATAAAAAGATCAGACAGATGATTGATGCACTGCTGTCAGAAGGAATTCTGAGTTTGGAAGAGAGTGAATATCCCATATTGCGTTTAACTGCAGCTTCTGCGGAAGTTTTGAGAGGGCAGCGCCGTGTTGAAGCGGAATTCGTACGGCAAAGGATGGAAATCCGCAGTGATTCCGCAGATAATCAACCGCCGGAAGATAAGGTTTTGCTGGCTAAGCTGAAAAGGCTCAGGCTGCAGCTTGCGCGAACTCACAGCGTGCCGGCATATGTGATTTTTACCGATGCATCTTTGCAGGATATGTGTCGTTATCATCCGCAAACGAAAGAGGAATTGCTCGACATGCAGGGCGTCGGTGAAGCAAAAGCAGCTAAGTACGGTGAGCGATTTTTGTCGGCAATAAGAGAACATATTCAGCAGCTTAAACAAGAAAAGAACATTGAAACAGGAGAAGAATAATATGGATTTTTTAACGATATTACAAGAACGCAGAAGCATTCGAAAATATACGGGTGAGCATATAGAGGATGCTGATCTGCAGGAGGTGCTTGAGGCAGGGCTTCTCTCGCAGTCCAGCCGCGGGCGCAGACCATGGGAACTGGTGGTTGTGCGGAATCGTGAGATGTTGAAAAAACTTTCACACTGCAGAGATCATGGTGCTGCCATGTTGGCCGGTGCGGATTGTGCAATTCTTGTCTTTGCGGATACTGAGCTGTCAGACGTATGGACGGAAGATTGTTCAATCGTTATGAGCAGCATGCATATCATGGCAGACAGCCTGGGACTGGGAAGCTGCTGGATTCAGGGAAGGCTTCGGGTGGCTGAGGATGGCAGCACCACGGAGGATTATTGCCGAAAGTTGCTGGGGGTACCGGAGAAATTTGCGCTGGAGGCAATTTTGTCATTAGGGATTCCTGCGGAGGAACCGGAGGCTCACAGTCTGGAAGAACTTGATCGTACAAAAATACATTTTGATAAGTTTTAAATATAAAATTTTAACTTTCAACATTGCTGCAAAGTCTCTCGCCAGGAGAGGGATTCTTGCGGCAAATTTATTTTTTATAAAACGGAAAGCTCCAGCTCTGTGTGAATTCATCAAAACCTACACAATTCAGCAAAAAAAACAAATTTAATTTTTGGAAACGTTGTTTTTTTGGGCGGACAACGCTTCCGTGCGTGAGACTTTATAAAAAACAAATAAAATGGATGGGAAATAATGGATGACAAAAATCAGAACTGTCCAGTCAGTGTACCATTTTTATCCAATTTCGCGTTGACCACGGCTGGATGCAATGCTAGAATTATATGTGAACTCAGGTATATGATTAGTGTTATAAGGGAGATTTTAGATGAGCTATCAAACAGAATACAGTAAAAAACTGGTTACTGCGGAAGAAGCAGTAAAGGTCGTAAAATCAGGCGACTGGATTGATTACGCATGGACGACGGGAACTCCGGTGGCATTGGATGCGGCATTGGCGGCAAGAGCGGATGAATTGGAAGATGTTAAGATTCGAGGAGGCATTCTGCTGTGGACTCCGGAAATTTTCAAAGTGGAAAATACAGCGGATCACTTTACATGGAACTCATGGCATATGAGCGGTATTGAACGCCGAGCCATTAATGACGGATTTGCATTTTACAGCCCGATGCGTTTTTCCGAACTACCGCAGTATTATCGGCAGAATATCGGACATTTGGATGTTGCAATGTTTCAGGTGACACCGATGGATCAGTACGGTTATTTTAATTTCGGACCGAATGCATCTCATTTACAGGCTATCTGTGATGTAGCAGATGTTGTAATTGTGGAAGTCAATGAAAATATGCCGCGATGCCTCGGCGGATTTGAAGAAAGCATTCATATTTCACAGGTGGATTATGTTGTGGAAGGCGACAACCCGCCGCTTGGAGAACTGGGTGCAGGCGCACCGGCTACAGAGGTGGATGAA
This sequence comes from Bacteroidaceae bacterium, assembly GCA_963603335.1. Taxonomy (GTDB): domain Bacteria; phylum Bacillota; class Clostridia; order Peptostreptococcales; family Anaerovoracaceae; genus Lentihominibacter. The sequence continues at coordinate 8,905 of CAVCML010000046.1, forward strand.
AAGGTTGCTAAGATGATTATTGATGAAATCCCGGATGGTGCGTGTCTTCAGATGGGCATTGGTGCAATGCCGAATGCTGTCGGTGCGATGATTGCAGAATCAGATTTGAAAGATCTGGGAGTGCATACCGAAATGTATATTGACGCCTTTGCAGATATTGCAATGAACGGCAGAATTACCGGGAGAAAAAAGAATCTGGACAAGGGCAGACAGGTGTATGCATTCGCAGCGGGCACACAGAAAATGTATGATTATCTTAATGATAATCCGGAGTGCATGTGCGCACCGATTGATTATACAAATTCCATAGAAAAAATTGCATCAATTGATAACTTTATTTCAATTAACAATGCGGTCGATGTGGATTTATATGGACAGATTAATGCTGAGAGCGCAGGAACGAGACACATCAGCGGAGCCGGCGGACAGCTGGATTTTGTGATGGGAGCGTATCTTTCCCGCGGTGGAAAGAGTTTTATATGCTGTTCATCCACTTTTACTTCGAAGGACGGCGTGGTGCATTCCAGAATTCGTCCGACATTGGCGGAGGGCTCAATAGTTACCGACACGAGGGCAAATGCTCATTACGTGGTGACGGAGTATGGTAAAGTGTGCCTGAAGGGAATGTCCACATGGCAGAGAGCAGAGGCTCTTATTGGTATTGCGCATCCGGACTTCCGTGAGGGATTGATACGTGATGCAGAGAAACAAAAAATCTGGAGGAAGTCCAACAAACGATAGTTCTCCCAAGAAATATCGTATAAAAAACTAATAAAACTACCCGTAAAATTTGTGCAATTTTACAAAGAAAGAACTTCTGGACAAAATGTTGTCTAAGAGGTTCTTTTTTCTTTT
>CAVCML010000047.1:0-4197 GCA_963603335.1 Bacteroidaceae bacterium
TTAGAGGCGATTTCATCTTAAAACAAGAAATTATGGGCGTTAAGGATGAATGGATGCGGAAATTTCTGAGCAATAAATATAGAATGTGCAGGGATAGTAAGAAAGCAAAAATCATGCTATAATAAATCATATATGATAAAACCCCGAAAGGATGAACGCACATGAAAGACATATACATTTCTGATATAAAAACACATCAGGAACTCATTTCATATTTTCTGGTGAAGATGTCCGCTATAAAGGTTGGCTCCAACAAAAAGGCTTATCTGGATCTGCTGCTGGCAGATTGCACGGGTGAGATTTCGGCAAAGAAGTGGGATATTGCCGATGAAGAAATGCCGGGACTGGAAAAAATCAAGGAAGGCTCTATCATCAAGGTCAAGGCGCAGGTGACGGAGTGGAACGGCATGAAGCAGCTGCGTGTCAGCAGGATTCGGCAGACCTCGGCAGAAGATAAGCTTGTGATGAAGGACTATATTAAGGCAGCTCCGGAAGAAGCTGCAGATATGTATGATTATATTTACAGCCGGGCGGAGGCATTTCAGGACCGGGATTTGCGGAATATCTGCATCCGGGAACTGACGGAGAACAAAGAAAAATTGATGTACTATCCGGCTGCTCAGAAAAATCACCATGCGGAGATGGCGGGCCTGCTGTATCACATAAAACGGATGCTGATGATGGCGGAACGAGCCTGTGAAGTGTACACCAACCTGAATCGCGAATTGGTGATGACCGGTGTTATTCTGCATGATATGGAGAAAATAAACGAGATACAGTCCAACGAGCTGGGAATTTCCAATGGATATTCATTTGAGGGAAAGATGCTCGGCCACCTGGTGCAGGGCGTACGAACCATCGACCGCCTGGCCGGCGAACTGGATATGCCGCGTGAAAAAGCTGTTATGCTTGAACACATGATACTTTCTCACCACTACGAACCGGAGTTCGGAAGCCCTAAAAAACCACTTTTCCCGGAGGCGGAAATGCTGCATTATCTGGATATAATCGATGCGAAGATGTTCGACATGCAGGATGCTTTGGAGAAAACAGAACCGGGAGAATTCAGCGATCGTATCTGGACGCTGGACAACAGAACCCTATACAGAGTCAAGGGTGAATAAACATGCTGGAAGAACATAAAGGGACCATAGCGGAAATTATATTTCATAACAATGAAAACGGCTACACTGTAGCCGTTTTTGAGACGGAGCTGGAAGCGTTTACCGTCGTGGGAACATTGCCGGGAGTAAGCACGGGCAGACATTACCGGCTGCGCGGTGAATTTACAATGCATCCGACATACGGAGAACAGTTTGCCGTCAAGGAGTTTGAAGAGGAGCTGCCGTCCACGGAGGATGGCATCCGTGATTTTCTGGCATCGGGAGCCATGAAAGGAGTGGGGCGAAAGACAGCTGCAGCTATTGTGGAACGTTTTGGAGAAAAGACTCTGCAGATAATAGAGGAGGACCCGAATAAGCTTTGCGAGATTAACGGCATCGGGCCTAAAACAGCGCTTAAAATTTCCGATGCTTTCAAGCAACACAGAGAATTCGCAAACATAACACTGTATTTACAAAATTTTGGAATAAACTCCCATTATGCGATGAAGCTTTACGAAGTCTATGGTGCGGACACCATCAAGGCCATTGAGGAGAACCCGTATCAGCTTGTGGATGATATCTTTGGAATCGGTTTTAAGAAGGCCGATAAAATTGCAGAAAAAATGGGCATTGCGCATGATGACAGGTTTAGAATTCAGAGCGGGATTAAGTTCACCCTTACTTATTTTGCGGGAGAGGGAAATACTTTTCTGCCGCAGGAAGAACTTTGTGAGAAGACCGGCCGGATGCTGGACCTGCCGATGCAGCTGATTGAAGACAACATTATGCAGATGGCTTTTGAGGGAGATATTCACGTGGAAAATCTGGACAACCGGACGGTGGTATTTCTCATGTCCTACTATCTCGCGGAGCAGAATGTCTGCAAATGTCTTTCCATGATAAATGATGCGGGTCTGAAGCCGATTGCAGGCAAAATGGACAGCCTGATTCGGCGGACGGAGCACGCAACCGGGATTTTTTTGTCAGACAATCAGAAGCATGCGGTGACAACATCTTTGAATATGGGGGTCAGCGTAATAACGGGCGGACCGGGAACCGGCAAGACAACTATAATCAATACCATTATCAATATTTTAGAAGACAGCGGTCTGAAGACAGCCATAGCCGCTCCGACGGGACGTGCTGCAAAGAGAATAACCGAGACATCGGGACATTACGCTTCAACAATCCACAGACTTCTGGAATACTATTTTTCGGAAAGTGAAAACAGGATGCGCTTCGGAAGGACAAAAGAAAATCCGCTGGAATACGATGCGGTCATCGTAGACGAAGCATCGATGATTGATCTGCTTCTGATGAACGGACTGGTGAGTGCCATAAAACCGGGCACGAGATTTATCATTGTAGGTGATTCGGATCAGCTGCCGTCGGTGGGTGCGGGTAACGTGCTGCGCGACATTATCGACAGCGAATACATTTACTGCACGAAACTGACGGAGATTTTCCGGCAGGCCAAGGAGAGCATGATTGTTGTTAACGCACACCGCATCAATAAAGGAGAATATCCTGACTGCAACGCCAGGGATAAGGATTTCTTTCTGCTTCACAGAAATCATGAAAAAGATATGCTGCAGACAATAAAGGAACTTTGTCTGACGCGGCTGCCGGACTACTATACGGATTTGACGCCGGTGGCGGACATTCAGGTGCTGACGCCTGTCCGGAAGGGGCTTTTGGGCAGCATAAACCTGAATAAAGAACTGCAGGAGGTTTTAAACCCGCCGAATGAGGCACTTGAAGAAAAAACTTTCGGTGACAGAGTTTTTCGCGAGGGTGACAAGGTCATGCAGATAAAAAACAACTACCAGATGCCGTGGAAAAATCTGGAGGATTTTAGCGAGGGAGAAGGGGTATTCAACGGCGATGTGGGATTCATCCGCAAGGTGGATCGGGAGTTCAATGAACTTACGGTAGTTTACGATGAAGTTCGGTATGTGACATATCATTTCAACCAGCTGGAAGAGCTGGAACTGGCATATGCGGTCACAGTCCATAAAAGTCAGGGCAGTGAATTTCCGATTGTTATTATGCCGGTCAGCTGGTTTCCGCCGATGCTGGCAACCAGAAACCTGCTGTACACGGGAGTTACCCGGGGTAAGCGTGCCGTGGTGCTGGTGGGATCGCAGAATAAGTTGGAAGGTATGGTAGATAACAATCGAATCAAGGAGCGTTACTCGGGATTGGTGTATCGTCTGCGCCGAGTGCTTTTTATGGAAAGTGAGGGCGAAAAGGCAGAGAAATTTGACAATCCCGCTTGGTAGAAATTAAAGGGGAAACGGGATGGGAAAACAGAATGTATTGGGAAAGGCATTGGAAGTGATTTCAGAGGCGGTGTTCCCGTCGAATATTTACTGCGTATGCTGCGGGAAATTGATTGACGGAACAAGGCCGTATGCACTCTGTGACAGCTGCGCGGATAAAATGCATTGGATTAACGGCAGAACGTGCGGTAAGTGCGGAAAAGCTTTGCCCGAAACGTATCGCGGCACATGCTGCTACGATTGCATTGAACATTCTCACAGCTTTCGTAAAGGCTACAGCTGTCTGACCTACGGGATGTATGAACGGGAACTGATCCTGGATTATAAGTACAATGGCAAGGGCTATCTGGGGAAAAAATTCGGAGACATTCTTTTTGACAGAATTCGCTGGGAAACACCGGAAATAGATGTTATAATACCGGTACCGATTCATAAGAACCGCGAGAAAAAGCGCGGTTACAATCAGACGGAGCTGATGGCGGCGAGACTGGCCCGGCTGTGGGGAAAAACCTTGGCGGCGGATTCTTTGCAGAGGACAAAAGAGACGACTATGCTGAGAAGTTTATCGCCGATCGAACGGGAAAGTGCATTGCGGGGAGCATTTGCATTGACTCAAAAGGGAAAAACGAAGATAAAGGGAAAAACGGTTTTATTGATTGATGATATTTATACGACGGGAGCTACTATTGAAGAGTGCTGCAGGGTGCTGCTGGACGGCGGAGCGGCTGCGGTGGATTTTCTGACGCTGGCTTCCGGAGGAAACCGAAGGCCGAAAGAACTTTAAAAAAGCATATCATATAATGTGAGAGTCG
>CAVCML010000048.1:0-28850 GCA_963603335.1 Bacteroidaceae bacterium
AAGGGGGTACTCAAATCTAAAATGTCCTTGACAAGGGGTACAATTCATCCTGCACTTCTATTATACCACGAATCACCTAAACTGTGATGAATTCAATGGTTTTTAGGCCTTCGAGTTGTCGTGAGCAGACACTAATTATCGCAGATTTAATTGTTATAATAAAGGCAGCAAATTCTGCTGTGAATCGGAGAGCTTATACTAAAAAAGTTTCTTTTTAATTATACTTTTGTATGCTATACTTATAAAGTACGACAGATTTTATTTATGAGAGGACAAGAGAGGAGAAAGAAATGAAACACCTAAAGAAAATCTCTGTACTTGCTGCAGTTTTGATTGTAATATCAATGTTTATGGCATCCTGCGGTGCAGCCTTGAAAGATGATCCTGCAGTGGGCAGCTGGGAGATGACTGAAGTGGAATATCAGGGACAGACACTGTCCGCAGATGATTTGAAATCCACCGGCGCAATGTCTGAAATGCCGAATCTTACTATTAATGAAGACGGTTCATGCACGTTCACATTCATGGAATCCAGTGGAGGCGGTACTGTTTCCGTTGATGAAGATGGAGAGTATACTCTTAAAGATGACTCCGATGAATCGTTAACATTTGAAATCAAGGACGATAAACTTCGCCTGGATTATTCAGATATGAACATGGTGATGGTTTTCGAACAGAACAAATAAAAAAATATGAGAAAAGCAGGGACATTTTAATGATTTTCCTGCTTTTTAATAAAGGAGGCAGAAATGAAAAAAATAGTAACACTGGCTGCAGCAATCATGCTGCTGGCTGCAAGCACGTTGTTTATGGCATCCTGCGGTGGGAACACAACGCTGGAAGAGTACATTAATGGAGATTCAGAAGCACAGGAGGAATTGTCCAATCTGGAAAGCTCTCTGGGAGAAGGCGGTTCTGTAACAGTAAAAGATAATAACATACAGATGATTTATAAATACGATCAGACATTTGATGAGTCTACAGCAGCGGCAATGAAGCAGCAGTTGGAGTCATCAATGAAAAGTATGGATTCCACATTCCAGGGTCTGGTCGATGATTTAAAAGAAGACTCCGGTATAGATGATGCCAGCATAACGATTACTTATCAGGATGCCAGCGGAACGGAATTATACAGCAACACGTACAAATAGTTAAAGTAGAAGCTAAAGGGAAGAAACGTAACTATTCCTATAATCATAATTATGGGAATAGTTAAATCTATTCTTTATAGTTTGCCATATATTTTAGCATTCATATGCTTTATTGTTATGCGGTTCGGCGATCCGGCGGTCATATGATTTCTTCTCAAAAACAAAATAAAACAGTAAAAAACACTGAGCGTTCTCCGGCGGTTTGCGGTTTCCGGAGCTGTTCAGTGTTTTTTTAAGGAACTATTTATATATATTGGAGATAGTTGGCTTTATTGTTGTCTGCTGCAGGATTTTTATAATGCAGGATAAGATTGCCCTGACAATGCCTTGCATTTAAAAAGCTTCTTACGGGTCTTCTTATAAATCATCAGGGATTGCCAGTATCATACCCGGATGCAGATCAGATGCTTCAATATCATTAACCTGACAAATCTCATAGACTGCCCTGCGGGTATCTGTATTTTTATCTTTATAAGCGTTGGCAATATTCCAGAGCGTATCGCCGGACGCTACCTGTACCTGTGTATACGTTTGTTTAGTCAGTGCCACGGATGTATTGAGTCCGGTCAATGCTGTGAATCCGGCTATGCACAATCCAATCATGATAATCATGGATGTTATAAAACGGAACTTGGATTTAATCCGATATTTTTTTCTTTTCTTAACGGCCTTACCGGTGATATTATGTGAGTTCTTCGGAATATAGTAATTGGTTTCGTAAGTGCTGTACGCGTTCATAGTTACTGCCCTCTCTTCCCCATTCTTCGATAAACGTTTGTTCGTTTCGTTAATGGTAGTATAGCAGAATGTTTGTTCGTTGTCAACACATTTATAAACAGTTGTTCGCGAATCGTACTTCTAATCACCGGAACGCTTCTGTTACATAAGTTTTGTCTCCTCCAGCTTTTCTGAAAAGGCTTTGTTTAAACGAATTACAGGCTTTCGCAGCAGCAATCCCAGAATCAGCGATAAAATCAGGAAAATCCCCAGTTTTGCCAAATCCAGCCAGTAATCCATACCGTAGAGTCCGCCGACCGCTTCCCTTAAAGCTGCCATGCTGTGTGTAAACGGCAGCATTGGATATACAATCCGGAAGAACCGCGGTGCCACTTCAATCGGGAACGTACCTCCTGTTCCCGCTACCTGTATAACCAGCAGCACGACACTTATTGCTTTACCGATGTCTCCGAATGACACGGTTAAAGTATAAATGATATTGACATATACGATGCTGCTGAACCAGCACGCCAGCATAAACAAGAACAGATGTTTACACTGAATGCCCAGATAGAACAAATCCCCCAGCGCAATCAGCGTGCTTTGCAGCAGACCCACGATCAGAAAGCTTATATAACGTCCCAGGTACAGCTGCCTCGATTTCACATCAGTGAGTCCGCGGAGACAGTTTTCCGATACTGTGACCTTCATCATGGCCACCAGAATAATCCCGCCTATCCAGATAGCCAGTGTGGAATAGAACGGAGCCATGGAGGATCCGTAATTTTCAATTTCATAGACCGCATGGGTCTTCAGGGATACCGGTGCTGCCAGGAAATTGCTGATTTCTTCTTTGTTCTCAGCCACCAGCGTTTCCAATTCACTGAAATCGTGATTCTGCTGCATTTCTTTAAGTCGTTCGGAAACAGAAGAAACTTGTCCGGATGCTTGATTCAGCAGATTGGCCGAGCCGCTTAAGGATTTCTGCAAAGATACCAGATCGGCTGCGGCAGATCCGGTGAGTTCTGTAATATCCGCGACGCTGTTTTCAAGATTCTTCTGAAGGCTTGAAAGACTGTCAGCCGTTGTTTTCAGTGATTCTGTGAGATTACTCAATGTCGTTTTTAAATTTTCTTCATAACTGGTCTTCAGCTCATTGATACTCGTTTGACTTTCATCGATTAAATCCTGCAGCTCGCTCTTTGCAGACCGGCTGGAAGAAGAACTCTTGCGAAGAGAATTTGCAGAAGTCTTCAAACTGTCCTGAAGTTCCTCCTGCACAGCGATACAGCTGTCCAGTTTTGCAAGCACCGGCGAGGTCTTTGTAGAAAGCTCGGGTTCAGCCTCTTCCAGCGCTTCGACCGAGTCGCGCAGATTCTTGTATTTAGTGAGGAGATTGCCTGCCTGTTCACTCATAGTATCCAGTGCGGCTGCGGATTCTTTGGCTTTCGTTGTATGGTTGGCAAAGGCGGTATTCACGGTGGACGACATCTGTTTATAATAGTTTTGACTGGATGATAGTGCATCGTTGACGTCATCTGTGGTTCCGGTAATGGTGTCACCGATGTCCGTCAAGGATTTCTTGATTTCACCCAGCGTTTTTTTGTTCTGCTTTGATAATTCCTGGGTCTGATTCAGCACATTCGTTGTGGATGACAACAGATTTTGGGTTGAGCCTGTCAGAGATGCGAAAGAATCCAGAGTGTCCGCAGAAAGTGACAAATCGGACGAAATCTGATCCAAATTGCTGATCAGATTAGCTGCAATGGAATCCGCACCGTTGGCCTTGGCCATATTGGATACCGACTGCATAACTGTGAGCAGTGATTCCGACAGAGTTTCGATGAATACCTGGTTGACCTCTTTCTGGATGGCAGAGGCACCCTTTTCGGTTACCTTCGGCGCAATGGCATTTTCTTTGGCGTTGGAATAATAGAAAATCTGCGGTTTTTTTATGTTTTCGGAAAATATGCTCATCATATCGCGGCTGAAATCCTTCGGGATGACGATGGCTGCATAATAATCTCCCGATTTAACGCCCCGGATTGCCTTGTCTTTTGTGGTAAAAATCCACTCCATCTGAGTATTACTGCGCATCATTGATAAAATCTGATCGCCCACGTTGATTTCAACCGGAATCAAATCACCGTCGTAGCCTTCGTCAATACTGGCCACGGCTACTTTAAGATTGCCCGTGTTCTTATAAGGATCCCAGCTTGCGGCGATGTTAAACCACGCATAAAGGCACGGAACCACGGTAATTCCAACGATAGCGATGATGACAACGACATTGTTGCGAATTCTCAGAGCATCCCGTTTGAAAATTTCCCATATGTTTCTCATCGTTCTTTTTCCTCCTTGATACTCTTGGTCAAATCATCGACAGTCATGCCGTTGATTTCCAGCTGGCGATGCAATTTATCATGAATGTATTCTACGCAGATGAGATAAATACAGATGGCAATCAGCGAAATGATCCACAAAATCAGGAATATCAGTTTTGATTCCAAACTTAACATCATAATCAGCAGCAGCAGCGGAATCACCAGCATGCAGAGGAATCCGCCGCGGATCAGCTTCGGGTAATGCTTTTCGAACTGAATGGATTTTTCCAGAAGCTGCACTTTGCTTTCTTCATGCTGCAGAAGAGCTTTAAGCACCGCATAAAATCTCCTGTTCGGTTCCGGAGAAACAGGTGCTTCTCCCAGCATAAGTTCGGACTTTTCCAGCTGACGGTCGAACATATGGTTCAGGTTCATAATCAGCGGACGGATTACCAGGCCGGTGAAAAAAGCCACGGCTACGAAAATCAGCAGGCAGAGCAAATCCTTGATGAATAATTTGCCGTAAAATCCCGCAATTGCCTCCCGCATAGCATCGATGCCGTAGCTGAACGGAAACAGCGGATAAAGCTTCTGGAAAAATGCCGGCATCATTTCAATCGGATAGGTTCCCGAGGAACCGGGAATCTGAAGAATAATCAGCAGTACGGCTACAGCCTTTCCGATATGTTTGAAGGTAATTGCCAATGCATAAATGATGTTGACGTATACAAGGCTGCAGTAAATCCCTTCAAGCATGAAAAGCAGCGGATGAGCACATTGTATACCGAGCAGGATAAGATCACCCAGACAGACGACAAATCCCTGTATTGCCCCTGCCGCCATAAACAGCAGCCAGCGGCCGAAGTAAGCTTTCGTTGGATCCAGCCGTCTGCGCGAGATTCCCTCCGGGTCCACTTCCTGCTTCAAAATCGACACTAAAATCAGCCCTCCAACCCAGAGAGCCAGATTTGTATAAAACGGCGTCATGCCCGTTCCGTAATTATCCACATTATAAACGACTTTAGATTCCAGGGATACCGGAGAAGACATAAAATCGGCGATGCGATCCGGGTCGATACCTTCAAGAGTAAGGAGTGTCTGGTAGGTTTTCGAACTGCGGAGAGCATTTAAATCCGTCTGTATTTTTTCCAGACTTTCATCCACACGGCTGAGATATTGGCTGGTCTGTTCCAGCTGTTTAACAGTGGTATCAAGTCCCGAATCAAGCTGCTGCAGTGCGGCTCTTCCCTGCTCCGCCAACGGTTCGATGCCTGCCAGGGCCGTGGAAAGACTTCCGTTCACGTTGGCCAGATCATCCAGCACCCGGTAAAGCTTTGGAATCAGTTTTTCCAGAAGCTTTTGCTTCGTATTCTGCAAAGCATCCTGACCATCGGCGGAAATATCATACAGATTGGTTCTGGCGTTTTTTGCAGAGGTCTGCATTCCGTCTGCAGTTTTTTTGCCGGTATTCAAAGAAGAGATCAGATCATCGTATGCTTGAGCCTGATTTTTGACGTCTTTAATCTGTTGTGAAAGGTTGGCATCGATGTCTGTACTGTCTTCCAAAGCATCGAGGCTCTGAGTAAGCTTCTGATTCTTCTGCTGCAGTTTTTCCGCTGCTGCGATATTATCCTCCAGTGCTGCAGACACCTGAGATCCTGTGGTTTCCAGTGTGCCGAGGCGGTTTCCGGCAGTCACGGAAAAATTGGTCAGCACAGCTTCGCTGCCTGAAAGGCCTCCCGTAAGGGCACCGCTGAATTTCTGCAGACCGTCCCGTGCCTGCTGAAAGAGCTCCTGCGTGCTTGAAAAAGCGTTGGAAGCGCCCTTTGCAGCTGAATCTACATCATCAAGCGAAGCGATGGCGTTTTGCAGTGCCGGCTTGGAATTATCCGCCGTGCTCTTAAAATCATTGATGGTTTTCTGATAATCCGCAAGATTGTCCCGCACATTCTGAATCATGCTCATCAACTGCGCATCGACGGAATTAAGATCGGCTGACATACTGCTGGCTGCCTTGCGGACCAATTCGGAAATGGCTTCGGAGGCCACCGCAGAGAATGTATCATTGATTTCCTGTTGAATGGTGGTTGCACCTGTATCTGTGATTTTCGGTGCAATGGCGTTTTTCTTTTCATTGATATAATAATCCAGCTCCGGACTCTTTACTTCACCCTCAAGGATGCTCAGCAGCGAATCGCTGAAATCCTCGGGGATGACGATAGCTGCATAATATTTACCGGAACGAACCCCTTGTTTTGCCTTTTTTTCATTAACAAACACCCAGCCGAGCTGATCGTTTTTCTTGAGGCTCTGCACGATGGTATCACCTGCATTCAGGGAAATACTATCGTAATCTGCACCCTTATCGCTGTTGGCAATGGCGACCTTGATGCCCGAGGTATGGGCGTAAGGATCCATATTGGCCGCGATATTAAACCAGGCATATAAAGACGGCAGGAGACATACCCCCACCATGACCAGTGCCGCTGCGCGATTGCGTGACAGGCGTTTTAAATCGCGTATAAAAATCCGAAATGCCGTTTTCATTAATCTCTCTCCTATTGCTTCTTTTTAACTGCACCGTCGGTTTAAAAAGGCCTCATTGCGCCGTATTGCAAAGAGGCCTTTCGTTGTTGTCTTGATGTTATATTTTCATCAGTTTATTATATCCTTTGTCCAGAACTCTGGTGACCTGCTTGCGGAAAATTACGCATAATACGCAGAGTATAACGGCAACAGCCGCAATAACCGCCGCGCTTACATAGCCGCCGCTGCCGATTTGCCTGCCGATCAGAAGGCTTCCCATCATGCCCGGGGAACGGCCGATCAGCGACACTATAAGAAACGGCTTCATCTTGATTTCAGAAAGCCCGGCTACATAGTTGCACAGGTCCTTAGGTATGCCCGGAATCAGAAAGATGAAGAAGACTATAATAACAGCTTTTTTACTGTTCATATGTCCCAGCCATTTATTGATTTTTTCTTCACCAAATATGAGATGCATTGCATCGTGTCCCAGAAAACGGGCAATATAATAAGTCAGAACAGATCCAATAAGCGCTCCGATCAGTGAATATAAATATCCCAGCCAGAATCCCCACATATAACCGGCTGTAAACTGCAGCCACTGTCCCGGGATAATGCAGATTACAATCTGAAGCACCTGAGCCAGTATATAAAAAAGTACGCTCTGAGCTTTATACCGGGCAAACAACGCCCGCACGTTCTGCATGCTGGAAAAGTCATGAATCAGATCTTTCTGGAAAAAATACAGGTACAATGGTATTCCAACAATTATCGCTAAAAACAGAAGCATCTTAAATACTGCAGAAAATATTTTGATTTTTTTCCGCAGTTCTGCTTTACGTTTACTGTCCATTGTCACACATGTCTCCTTGTCTGATATCTGACAGCGGGATTCCGTTCCGTTCCATAGTTTCTCGTATCAAATATCCAATATTTCCTTCTCTTTTAATGCTTGTAATGCTTTGATTACACCGAATTTGGAGTGTTCATATGTCAAGCCGCCCTGAAAGTACACAATGTACGGTTCCCGAATCGGGCCGTCCGCCGAAAGCTCGATTGAAGAGCCTTGAACAAATGCCCCTGCCGCCATGATAACAGGATCTTCATATCCGGGCATATCCCACGGCAGCGGCGTCACCTGTGAATCCACCGGCGCTGCAGCTTGAATGCCCTGACAGAATGCTATAACTGCCTCGGGACTGCCTAATTTAACAGCCTGAATAATATCACTGCGCACATCTTCCGGCTTCGGGCAGACTTCGTAGCCCAAAAGCTCGAATGCCTTGCCGCAGAGAGCAGCGCCTTTCAGCGCGCCGTTGACCGTTTTCGGTGCGATAAATAAACCCTGCAGAATCGACCGTGTCTGTCCGAAGGTCAGTCCACATTCACCACCGATTCCCGGGGAGGTCATCCGGTACGAAACCTTATCTATCAGATCCTGTCTGCCGGCAATATATCCGCCGGTCAAAGCCAGACCGCCGCCCGGATTCTTTATCAATGAACCTGCCATCACATCGATGCCTGCATCCGTAGGCTCCTGGATGTGCAGAAATTCTCCGTAGCAGTTGTCTGCCATGCAGATGATATCAGGATTTATATTTTTTATAAATGTTGTACATTCCTTGATTTCTTCAATGGATATGGCCTTGCGCCAGCCGTATCCGGTAGCTCGCTGCAGGCATACCATGCGTGTTGCAGGGCCGATGGCTTTTTTAAGCGCATCGTAGTCGATGCTGCCGGCCGGCGTCAGTTCCACCTGTTTGTAGGAAACACCGTATTCTTTTAACGAGCCCTTTCCTTCTCCGCGAAGGCCGATAACTTCTTCCAGAGTATCGTAAGGAGCACCCGTACAGTAAATCATTTCGTCGCCCGGCCGCAGAATTCCCATTAAAGTCAGCGTCAGTGCATGCGTGCCGTTTACTATGATGGGACGAACCAGCGCCGCCTCAGTATGAAAGATATCAGCGTATACTCGTTCCACTGCATCGCGTCCGGGATCATCATAACCATATCCGGTATTCCATGAAAAATGCATGTCACGGATATTGTTTTTTTGAAACGCATCCAGCACTTTATACTGGTTGTATGCCATAATGTCATCTAACTCCGCAAAGTGGGATGAGACCTGCTTTTCACTCTCATCTATGAGCTCCAGAATGGATTCTGCAATGCCGAATTTATCTCTTAATAATGTATATGTATTGTTCTTCATTCAATTATTCCCCGTCGTCTGGTATTGTAGTTTTATCGTCCTGTGTATCGTTATCATTTGTATTTTTATCGACCGCGTTCGTATACATAAGCAACGCATCCGTCAAATAATTGTCCGGTTGGAATATACTTATAAATATATCACCTTTATTTGTAGCATCTGTGTTATTAATGAGGTATTTATCTAATTTCTTCTGCACATCTGTGGAAACCCCCTCCAGATACGATTTATCACCGGAGTCGATGGGATCCTGCCAGCGCAGAACCGGATATCCGTCATTGCCGTAAAGTCCGGACGTATCCTTCATAAAGGAAACACTCAATGTGGACGACATACTGCTCAGAGTACTGCCGGAAACACCTGATGCGCACTTCTGAATGTCGCTGCCGCCCAGGCCCTTGTTATCGCCGATGCCGACTTCAACGCTATCGTTGAGATAGAAATTGTTTTGAATATTTTCCTCGGTATTATCCCTTTCATCCGCGATAAACTTGCCTATTATACCGCCGCTGACATCTGCATTATCGATGGATCCTGAATTGTAGCAGTTGGCTATGATAACGCCTTTGCTGCCCACAATGCCTGCGACACCGCCGGCCCAGGATTTGGTCAGAGCTTTTTCTTTGCGGATTTTTTTAATGGTAATATTCCCTGTGCTGTAGCTGTTGTTCAGCATTGAACCATCCGCATTCATATACCCCACTACGCCGCCGGTCGCTTCGGCTGCCGAATTGATGTTTCCTACGTTATAGCATTCGGAAACGACCGCATCGGCTGCTACTGAACGGCCTGCAATACCTCCGGTGCCAAAGGTTGCAACACCTCGTACGGATGAAGAAACATTGCCTTCGTTTCCGCATTTTTTCACGCTGCCGCCCCAGTTTTCACCTACTATGCCTCCGACTTTATATGTTCCGGAAACATCGCCGCGGTTTATGCAGTTTTCGATTTTGCCGCCGTTGCTGCTGCCCGCAATGCCGCCGGTCATCTTGCCTGCAGTGATGTCCATATCGGAACTGCATTCCGTTACTGAAGCTGCCGAATCCAGACTGCCCGCAATACCGCCGCATTCACCGCCGGTAGATTCAATCATGCCGCTGACATTGAGATTTTTCACATTGCCTTTAAGGTATCCGAAAAAACCGATGCAGTCCGCATTTGATTTAATATTCACATTGCTGATGGTATGCCCGCCGCCATCAAAGGAACCTGCGAAACAGATGCTTTCGCTTGTACCGATCGGTGTCCAATCCGCACTTAATTTGATGTCTTTGGTCAGTTTGAATGTGACGCCTTCAAAAGTTTCGGTTCTCGTCGGTTTCCAGTTTGAAGTCTGTTCTTCATTGACCAGGCTGGCCAGACCGAGCAATTGCTCCTCGGATGTAATCTGATATTGTTTCTTCGGATTCTTATAGTCGAACCAGGAGGTGTCCGGTTTTCCCGACTGCACCTGTTTTTCAATATTTTTGTCGTTTGTTTTAATACCATTGTTGTTCGATTTAATATTGCTGTCGTTTTTTGCTGCAAATGTAAAGGATACTCCGAAGGTTCCCAGTATGAATATGATCAATACAGATATGATGGTTGCTCGCTTCATTCTGTTTCTTTCCTTTCTGTGGTTTCTTTTCTTTCCAGTTCCCATTCCATGTCTTTAACAAGCTCGCGTTTCACGTTCATCTTATGAGCTGCATAAAGCTGCGTTGTAGTAACCTGTTCATGATCCATGAGTGCCTGAACGTCGTAGATGGAGTTTCCTCGTCCAATCAGGCTGGTAGCCGCCGTGGCCCGCAGTTTATGCGGACTGTAACCTGTCTTTCGCGAAGTGGAAAGCCCGATGGAAGTATACTTTTTTACCAGTTCCCGAATCTGACGTTCCGTCATTCGCTTACCCTGCAGCGACAGGAAGAGTGCATCCTTGTGCATTTCATCGATTTCATCATCCGGTCTGCGTTCATTCTTGATGTAATCGGTCAGTGTTTCCGTAACGGACCTGTTCAGCGGCATGACTGCCTCCTTGTCACGCTTGCGGTAGATTTTAAATTCGCCGCGGGAAAAATTGAAGGATGAAACATTTAACTGCTGCAGTTCGAACAATCTGAGACCGTATGTGAGAAACAGCAGTAAAATCGCTTTATCGCGCTTTTTGGTCTTATTCCAGTATTGTTTTTCCTTCGGTGTAAGGTGTTCGCCGCTTTCTACGGCATCCAGCATAATCATCACTTCGTCGTCCTGCAGAGCCTTTATTTCCCGTTCACTGGCTTTTGGCACCCGGATGGGATCAAAGCCGTCCGTTATGTTCTTTTCCATCTTCCCTTCGCGGTACAACTGCTTGAACATTACCGAAAGCGATGATTTCTTCCGCGCCAGCGTCCGGTTGCCGTTCTGATATACAATTTTTTCACCGTTTTGCCGCACCACGTATTTCCGGCAGTAATCCAGAAATTCGTTAACGTCAGCCGCCTTTATTTTATTAAAATCTTCTTCTTTTATTTCTGTGGTTTTTTCTGCCTGCGTCAAATCCGTCTCGTCAATCAGATACCGGCAGAAAAAGTGAATGTCACCCAGGTAGGCTACTCGGGTTTTAGACAGGACATCTCCCTTGAGATAGCGAAAAAAGCCCTTTAGGAATCGAGGAAGTTCTGCCTCAAATTCCTCACATTTTGAAACGATTTCATGCTCTTTCAAAACGATATTGTCAGGCTTGTCACTTTTGTTATGGAGTTTTACAGATTTTTCTCCAGCCATCCCTTAATCCCTTCCACCGCAGTTTCATCATTCTGATACTCAGATATATTATACCAATTTATTTTATCATATCTATGAAACCACGTTAACTGTTTTTTAGCGTAATGCCGTGTGTTTTTTTTCACATTATCTATGGCTGTTTCCAGCGAACACCGGCCGTTAAAGTAAGCCAGAATTTCCTTATATCCGATGGCTTTCATCGAAATGTTGTTCTCAGTCAGACCCATCTGCATCAGCCGGTGCACTTCCTCCAAAAGCCCTTCCTGCATCAGAATATCAACCCGCCTGTTAATTCTGTCGTAAAGTTCGGCCCGGTCTCTTGTCAGTCCGATGAGCAGCACCTTATAATCGGCGGTTTCCTGCTGCACCTGCTGAAAGGGTTTTACATTTTCTTCACCCTCGTGCAGACGCTCCAGCGCCCGGATAATTTTCTTAATATTATTGGGATGAATCCGCTCTGCAGCTTCCGGATCCTGTGCCTGCAGCATTTCATGCAGAGCGGTTCCTCCTTCTTCATCTGCATATTGCTCCAGCTTACGCCGGTAGGCGCAGTCTCCCGGAGCTTTGGAAAAATCCATCTCATAAATCAGTGAATTAAGGTATAGGCCTGTTCCTCCCGAGATTACCGGGAGTTTATTTCGTGAACGGATGTCAGCTATAGCATCCTTTGCCAGCTTCTGGTACTGTGCCACTGAAAAATCGTCTCTGGGGTCAATGATATCCACCAGATGATGAGGCACCTGCGCCAGTTCGGCCTTCGTTGGTTTGGCACTGCCTATATCCATATATTTATAAAGCTGCATCGAATCGCAGGATACAATTTCTCCGTCAAATGCCTTAGCGATTTCGATGGCGAATTTTGTCTTTCCGACTGCGGTCGGCCCTGCTATTGCAATAATTTTATCCATATTTTTCAACCTTTATACTATACGCGTTTAAACATTTTTTCTATTTCATATCGCGTCATCCGGATAAATGTCGGCCGTCCATGAGGACAGGAAAACGGATTGACACAGTTTCTGAGATCTTGAATAAGTGCATCGATTTCCGCCGGCTCCAGATGATCTCCGCCCTTGACAGCGGATTTGCAGGAGCGCATGATAATGCGGTCCATTACTTTTTTATTGGTTAAATCCGGCTTTTCTTCGAGCTCTTGAAACAAATCGTTCAAAAAGCTCTCGGCTTCATCCAGCTCCATAAATGCCGGGATTTCCCGCACGAGATATGTACGGTTTCCGAACTCTTCAATGGCATATCCCATGGCGCGGATTTTATCAATCCAGTCTGCCTCCGTTTCCGCGATATAAGCTGCTGCGTGAAATCTGAGCGGAAGTATCAGCGTCTGACTGATTTTTTCTGACGATTCATACTGACGGCGCAGTTTTTCGTAAAATATTCGTTCGTGAGCCGCATGCTGATCGATCAGATAAAAACAATCGGCATCGCATGCCATGATATACGTGTCAAAAATACTCCCAAGATAATTCAAATCCCGGAAATCAAACGGTCCGGATTTTCGCTCAGGCTCAATACCGGTTTCTTCCGGAAACGAACGTTCTTTCTTTTCTTTTTCCTGCTCACTTCTCAGACTTGACAATATATTTTTTATGTCAACCTGTTCGCCGACGATAGGTTTTTCTTCTGTTTTCTGAAAATCTTCTTTGCTTTCTGCAAAGCGCTCCGCAGTTTTGAATTCATATTCATAATCCGCTTCTTCTGCTGCCGTATTCCTTTTCTGCTGTGAGTTACGACCGATGTTTTCTTCTCGAACCTGAGGCAGAGATTCTTTGACTTCCAAAGCCTGCCGAACCGCCTTTACAACGAAGTCATGGACTTCGAAATCATCGTCAAAGCGTATTTCCTTTTTCGTCGGATGAATGTTAACGTCCAGTTTTTCAGGCGGTATATACAGGAATAAAAAAGCTATGGGAAACCTGCCGTGAAACAGCTTTTCCTTATAGGCCTCATCGAGAGCCTTCTCCAGAACTTTGCTGGAAATAATCCTGCCGTTGACGCAGAAAATCTGACGGCTTCGGGAATTTGCGGATGCCGACGGTGCCGATACGAATCCTTTGACGATAAAATCTCCTCCGGTGCGCTCCACCGGAAGCAGGTCCCGTCCCACATCGCTGCCGTAAACGCTTACGATGCTGTCAAACATATTGCCTTTTCCTCGCGTTGTAAACACTTGTTTTGTGCCGTTAATCAGCGTAAAACGGATATCGCCATAAGCCAGTGCGATTCGAGACACCATGTCGATAATTCTGCGGGATTCTCCGTTGTCGGATGAGAGAAATTTCTGTCTCGCCGGAACGTTAAAAAACAAGTCGCGCACGGTGACCGTCGTTCCCTCGGGACAGCCTATGCCCTCGTTTGCCAGAATTTCGCTTCCTTCGGTTATAACTCGTCTGCCGACCTTTGAATCTGCGGTTTTGCTGATCAGTTCAACCCTCGCTACCGCACAGATGCTCGCCAGTGCTTCACCGCGAAACCCCAGAGTTTCAATGGCATCAAGGTCTTTTACTTCTGCTATCTTGCTGGTGGCATGGCGCAGGAATGCCCGCTCCATATCTTCAGCCTCAATTCCGCAGCCGTTATCGGTCACGCGAATATAGCTTTTGCCGCCGTTTTTAATCTCCACGGTAATCTGGTCAGCGCCTGCGTCAATGGAGTTTTCCACCAGTTCTTTTATAATTGAAACCGGGCGGTCGATTACCTCTCCCGCTGCGATTTTATCCGCTACGTGTTTTTCTAAAATATGAATCATAAAAATCCCTACAAATACTCTTTCAGTTCTTCTAAAATCTGCAGCGCCTGTGACGGCGTGGTATTCATCAGATCCAAATCTGCAAGCCGTCTGGTGATTGCATCCGGTGCCAGATCAAAGAATGAAATCTGCTGTTCCGCCTCCTTCTTTGCCGAAGCCTTTGCAGGAGAATCCGTATTTTTCTGCAAATCGCCTGCCGATGCCTTTGCAGACACCACGGAATCCGCCGTATTTCCTTTTTCAAGGTCAGCAAGTCTCTCCTGTGCCCTGTCAAGCAGCTCCTTGGGAGCTCCCGCCAGCTTGGCAACGTGTATACCGTAGCTGCGGCTGGCACTGCCTTCTACAATTTTATGCAGAAAAATTACGTTGCCGTTTTCTTCCGCCACATCCACGTTGAGGTTTTTCGCACCTTCCAAAGTTCCTTCAAGTGCCGTCATTTCGTGATAATGGGTAGCGAAAAGCGTTCGAATCTTTCTGCCGTTTCTGCAGAGATATTCCGCCGCTGCCCATGCGATGGAGAGACCGTCATATGTGCTTGTGCCCCGCCCGATTTCGTCCAGAATAACCAGGCTTTTGGATGTGGCCGTGTTCAGGATATATGAAAGCTCGCTCATTTCCACGAAGAAAGTACTCTGTCCCTGTGCCAGGTTGTCCGATGCACCTATTCTTGTGAAAATTCGATCACATACGCCGATTCGCGCCCTTTCGCACGGCACGAAACAACCTGCCTGTGCCATAAGGACGATGAGCGCCGTTTGACGCATATATGTGGATTTTCCGGACATATTAGGTCCTGTTATCAGCAGCAGACTCTGATCTTTTTTGTCAAGATAGGTGTCGTTGCTGACAAAGATGCCGTCGCGAATAGTCTGTTCAATAACCGGATGTCGTCCTTTTTCAATCTGTATCACATCACCGTCGTCAACGATTGGCTTGACATAGCCATATTTTTCACTTACCTCTGCGAAGGATGCCAGTACATCCAGACAGGCGATGGCACGTGATGTTTTCTGGATTTGAACGATGTACTGCTGCAGATTCTGCCGCAGCTCCGAAAAAATGTCGTATTCAAGTTTATTGATCTTGGCTTCTGCGTTGAGCACAAGGCGTTCGGTTTCCTTTAATTCGGGGGTGATGAACCGTTCGCAGTTTGACAGTGTCTGTTTGCGGATGTAGTTTTCCGGAATAAGGTCGTAGTATGATTTGGTTACTTCCAGATAATAGCCGAACACTTTGTTGTATCCTACTTTCAGGTTTTTGATACCGGTTCTCTCTCGTTCGCTGCCTTCAAGCCCTGCAATCCAATCCTGCGCATCGGAGATGGAGCTTTTCAGTTCGTCCAGTTCTTCGGAGAATCCTTCTTTGATAAGGCCTCCTTCTTTTATGGTGAACGGCGGATCGTCAACGATGGCTGCGTCAATAAGACTGCGCACTTCGTCCAGCGAGTAAATTTTTTCTTCAAGTTCTTCGAGCAGGCGGCTTCCGCATTCCTGAAGCTCGTATTTAATATCGGGGATGGATGCACATGAGGTGCTGAGGGCAATGAGATCCTTGCCGTTGGCACTGCCGCAGGCAATCTTTGCCGTCAGCCGTTCGAAGTCGTATACGTGCTTCAGCTCTCCTCTTATATTGTTGCGGGCCAGGACGTTGTCGGCAAGAAATTCTACTGCATCCAGCCGGAGGGTAATCTCAGTCACATCGTTCAGAGGTTCTTTAATCCATTGTTTCAGCTTTCGCGATCCCATGGCTGTGCCGGTTTTATCCAGCACTCCCAGAAGCGATCCGTTTAATTTTTTTTCGAACAGAGTTTCCGTCAGCTCCAGGTTTTTAATTGTGGACTTATCGAGGGACATATGCTGTCCCAATGTGTATGTGTTTAAAAAATTTATATGCCCAAGACTGTTCTTCTGGGTATCAAGCAGATAGAGAAGCAAAGCACCCAGCGCGAACTCTGCCGGGGAATCTTCCTCCACGCCCAGCCCCAGCAGTGCGGATACATGAAACTGTCTTTTGATGGCATCACGTATCGCATCCGGACGGTAAAATTCATCGGATGCGATGTTGAAATATGCATCCGTCACAGGCTTCATGTCTTCAGCGTCTATTTTTTCATCTGTATCCCGGTTGAGCAGGACTTCACGGGCATTGATTTTGACAATCTCATTGACCAGATTGTCACGCCCGCCGGCCCCGCGCACGGTAGTCAGATTCATCTCGCCTGTGGAAACATCGCAATATGCAAGGCCGATGGAATCTTCGCCTGCATAGACAGAAGCGATATAATTGTTTTCTTTTTCCTTGAGCATACTGCCGGAAAGCACCGTGCCCGGAGTTATAATACGGATGATTTCCCGCTTTACAAGCCCCTTTGCTGCTGCCGGATCTTCCATCTGCTCACAGATGGCAATTTTATAACCCCTTTCGACGAGCCGTGCTATATAAGTGTCTGCAGAATGAAACGGCACGCCGCACATCGGTGCGCGCTCTTCCAATCCGCAGTTCCTGCCGGTCAAAGTCAGCTCCAGTTCTCTGGAAACCAGTTTGGCATCTTCAAAAAACATTTCATAGAAATCGCCCAGCCGAAAAAACAGGATACAATCACTGTGGGCTTCTTTGATTTCCATATACTGCTGCATCATCGGTGAAAGTTTTTTTTCTGCCATCCACTATTCCTCTTTCATTACTTTTATATCGATTTTTAAACTTCTCAAATATGCGCAAGATGCGGAGAAATTATCCCCGCACCTCGCATATTACGGGATTTTAACACCCGATTTTCATTCTTATTTTTTATTGTAAGCTTCAAGTCCCAGGCGAATCAGCTCTACGCCGCGGCGCATCGCGTCTTTGTTGAGTACGTAAGCGATACGCATTTCGTCGTTTCCGAGGCCTTCTGTAGCATAGAAGCCTTCAGCCGGTGCAAACATCACGGTTTCGCCATTGTCTTCAAATTCGGTAAGAAGGAAGATGAGGAATTTTTCCACATCATCTACCGGCAGTTTTGCCATCATGTAAAAAGCTCCGCCCGGCTTCTGACAAACGACACCCGGAATCTTCATCAGTTCCTCGTAGGAAACATCTCTTCTGGATTCATATTCAGCTTTGACTTCAGCGTAGTAATCATCACCGAGTTTATAAAGGGCTGCCGCTCCGATCTGATCAAGAGTCGGACAGCAGAGTCTGCCCTGTGCGATTTTCATCAGTGCATCCAGCAAATCCTTGTTCTTGCTGGCGACACAGCCCACGCGGGCGCCGCATGCGGAAAAACGTTTTGAAACGGAATCCACGATGATTACGCGATCAGCCAGATCATCCAGCATACCAAATGATACAGCCGTGCGATCATCATATGCAAATTCGCGGTATACTTCATCGGCGATGATCCACAGATCGTGCTCTTTGGCGATTTCGCCGATCAGCTTCATGTCGTCCATGGTCAGAACGCGCCCCGTTGGGTTACCCGGATTTATGCAGCAGATACACTTTGTCATCGGCGTAATGGCTGCTTCAATCAGTTCTTTCTTGGCAAAATTGTAACCGTCTTCCGCCTTCGTGGTTATAGGAACGACTTTGCCGCCTGCTGCGGTGATAAATGTATGATAATTGGTGTAAAACGGTTCTGCGATGATTGCTTCATCTCCCGGATTGAGCACTGAAGTGAACACCATGCTGAGCGCCTCAGATCCGCCGTTTGTTACCAGAATCTCATTGCGATTAAAATGGATGTCATATCGTTCAAAATAGTGACAAATGGCATCCTGCAGTACGGTTTCGCCGCCGGATTCCGAATAGGCTACGACTTTTTTGTCAAATTCCTTGACTGCTTCCATAAAGCATTTCGGCGTTTCAACATCAGGCTGCCCGATATTAAGATGATACACTTTCTTACCGGCGGCTTCAGCTTCAAAAGCGTATTTGTTGAAGCGACGGATCGGAGAATGCCCCATAGCATTCACTCTTTTAGATAATTCCATTTTTTAACCCTCCATAAAATAAAATTAATAATATATTAGTATATTATCAATACATTATACCAGTTCCGCATGGGAATCCGCAACCACTTTTCGGATTGCTACTTCATCGATTTCCTCCTGCGGCTGCCGTTTCTTCATATACAAGAGATATTCGATGTTGCCCTTGGCGCCCGTAACAGGCGACCATGTCAATCCGTGGCTGTATAAGCCGTTTTCCGTTCCATATTCGATAACATTTTCAATAACCTCGCAATGAACCTTAGGATCGCGGACAATGCCCTTCTTTCCCACTTGTTCTCTGCCGGCTTCAAATTGAGGCTTTACCAGACATACCAGGCTTCCTTCTTCGCCAAGAAGCCCTGCCGCTACCGGAAATACCAGCTTCAGCGAGATAAACGAAACGTCAATGCTGATAAAATCCACCGGTGTTTCGATGGTCTGCGGGTCGAGATAACGAACGTTAATCTTTTCCATGTTGACGACACGCGGATCGTTGCGCAGTTTCCAGTCCAGCTGTCCGTAGCCTACATCTATGGCATAAACCTTCTTTGCTCCGTTTTTGAGCATGCAGTCGGTAAATCCGCCTGTAGATGCGCCGATATCCACCGCAATGCTGTCCTGCAAAGAGAATTCATAAAGTTTAAGTGCTTTTTCAAGCTTCAGGCCGCCTCTGCTCACATACGGACAGAGGGTTTCCTTGATAGTAATCTCCGCTTCTTTGTCCACCGGCGTTCCGGGTTTGTCCACCCGCTGCCCATCCACGTAGATAAGTCCTGCCATAATGGAAGCCTTTGCTTTTTCGCGCGATGCAAACATATTACGTTCCACCAGAATAATATCAAGTCGTTCTTTAGTTTTCAAGTTCTTTTTTTATCCTTTCTGCAACAGCTGCGGCATCCAGGCCGTATGCATGATACAGCAGGTCGCAGCTTCCGTGTTCTATAAAGGTATCGGGCCATCCCAAATTGATAATCCGTACTTTTTTATCCACTAACAATGCATCTATTTCTTCGCCTGCCCCACCGGTCAGTACGTTGTCTTCAAGCGTGACAATCAGGTCATGTGTCTTTGCGGCTTGCTGCAGAGCATCCTTATCTGGCGGCTTTACAAATCTCATATTGACGACGCCGGCTTCAATGCCATGTTCTTTTAAAAGATCCGCTGCGTCCATAGCTTTTTCAACCATAGCTCCAAGTGCCCAGATGTCCGCATCTTTTCCCTCACGCAAACGGACGGATGTGCCGACTTTCGGTATTTCTGCGCACTTTTCTGTATCAAGCTGCGGAGCAATACCTCTCGGATACCGGATTGCACACGGTCCGTTAAGATCTGCTGCAAGTTCCATCATGGCTTCCAGTTCATCTCCGTCCTTCGGTGCCATTACCGTCATATTCGGCATGTGTTTCAGATAGCTTATATCAAAAATTCCATGATGTGTCTCTCCGTCCGCTCCGACGATTCCCGCGCGGTCTATGCAGAAAACCACAGGCAGTTCCTGAAGGCAGACATCCTCCATAATCTCATCGTAAGCTCTTTGCAGGAAGGTGGAATAAATGGTCACAAAAGGCTTGTATCCGGCCTTTGCCAGACCTGCCGCAAAGGTGACCGCATGTCCCTCGGCAATGCCTACATCAAATGTCCTTTCCGGGAACTCGTGACTGAATTTAGCAAGTCCCGTTCCTTCCAGCATAGCTGCGCTTACGGCAACGATTTTTTCGTTTTTCTTGGCCATTTCAATCAGTTTGGAGCCGTATATTCCGGAATAGGTCGGTTTTGAACTCTTGGAAAGAGGCTGCCCCGTCTCCATATTGAACGGTCCTATGCCGTGAAATACATTTGGGTTAAGCTCCGCTTTGCTGTATCCTTTGCCTTTCTGCGTCATCACATGCAGCAGTACGGGTCCGTCGGTCTGCTTCGCCAGTTCCAGGCTTTCGCAGACCTCCTGCAGGTCATGGCCGTCAATCGGGCCAAAGTACTTGAACCCAAGCTCCTCAAACAGAACGCCGTCTATAACCGCATACTTGATGGAATCCTTGGCGTGCTGCATTCCGGCTACCATACCTTCGCCGATAAGAGGTACTTTTGAAACATTTTTCTTGATCTGTGCCTTCATGGAAATGTATTTCCGAGATCCCCGCAGCCGACCCAGATAATGAGACAATCCGCCGATGTTAGGGGAAATTGACATTCCGTTATCGTTGAGCACGACAATCATCTTCGTATTGAGATGTGCCGTGTTATTGAGGGCTTCAAAAGCCAGTCCCCCCGTCATGGCTCCGTCGCCGATGACGGATACCACATTGTAGTTGTCTCCCGCCAGATCGCGGGCAGCTGCAAGCCCAAGTCCCAGAGAGAGAGAAGTACTGCTGTGACCCGTATCAAACAAATCGTATTCGCTGTCTTTGTGTTTCGGAAAGCCGCTCATGCCGCCGTACTTTCTCAGGGTGTCAAAGCCGTCCATCCGTCCGGTCAGAATCTTGTGAACATAGGTTTGGTGTCCTACATCCCAGATGATTTTGTCCTCCGGCGGATTGAAGCAGCGATGGAGAGCTATTGTAAGCTCGACCGCCCCCAGATTTGAGGACAGATGCCCTCCGGTTTTTGATATTTTTTCGATTAGAAAATCTCGTATTTCATATGACAGCAGCTCCAGTTCATCATAATCCATAGTCTTCAGATCCTGCGGAAACCGAAACTGCTTCAAATAATTTTCCATATTGATTACCTCGTCCCGTATAGCCTATTTTACTCTGACTTCCAGATCCCTTGCCAGTTTAGTGAGGACTTCCGCATTGTCATAGTAGCATGCCAGCGCATCAACAGCCGCATTGGTCAGCATATCCAGGCGTTCTTTTGATTTTTCCAGTCCGTACAGAGCCGGATATGTTGCTTTTTTATTGACTGAATCCATACCGGTCTTCTTGCCCATCTCTTTTTCTTCACCTACGACATCCAGAATATCATCGCAAATCTGGAATGCCAGGCCAAGGTTTTCGGCATATGTCGTAAGCTGCGCCAGCATATCCGAACTGCAGTTTCCAAGCTGTGCTCCCGCTCGTACGGCCGCAACAATGAGTGCCGCTGTTTTGGTGAGATGAATGTAATCGATCATCTCGCGCGAACAGTTCTTATCCTCCGCTTCCATATCGGCCACCTGTCCGGCCACCATGCCTCGGCATCCGGCGCCCTTGCTGATTTCGTACGACGCCCGGATTCTCTTTTTAAGCGCACCCGGATCATCAAAATACAGCAGCATATCCTGATTCATAGCTTCAAAAGCGGCAGCCTGAAGGCCGTCTCCCGCCAGCGTTGCCATAGCCTCGCCGTATACTTTGTGATTGGTCGGTATCCCGCGCCGCAGATCGTCGTTGTCCATGCACGGAAGGTCGTCGTGAATCAGTGAATAGCTGTGTATGTATTCCAGTGCGCATGCGTACGGAAGCGCCTCTTCTACACTGCCGCCGCAGAAATCACATGTAGCCAGCAGCAATACCGGGCGAATTCGCTTGCCTCCCGCCACCAGACTGTATTTCATGGCTTCGTATAACGTAATACTTTTATGGTCAACATCCGGAATGAAATCCATCAGATGCTCTTCCACCATCTTTCTGTAATCCTCAAACGCATAGTCTTTCATAACACAAAACCTCCTTCTTCACGATTACAATTTTTATTTCGTCAGCGTCTCAATCCGCTGCTGAGCATTCTGCAGCATTTCGCTGCATTCTTTATAGCAGCGAATTCCTTCTTCATACTGCTTTATAGCATCCTCCAGGGTAATATCTTCGGCCTTGAGCCCGGTGGAAATTTCCTCCAGTTTTTTTAATGATTCCTCGAAGTTCTTCTTTTTTGCTGCCATTTATATTACCTCTTTTCTGTTTTTTTGCCTGCCGACAGTATTTTGGCTTCTGCAAAGCCTCCGGCACCTTTCAGGCGTACATTCTGATCTTTTTTCAGCCCTGCCACATCATGGATGACATGTCCGTTTTCGTCGGTCAGAATTGTATATCCTTTCTGCAGAATCCGCTCCGGATTTGCCGCCTCCACGGTTTCGCGCAGAAGTTCCAGCCTGCTGCGGCAGGATTCTGCCTTGGTTTGCAGCAGCTGCTGCATCTGTTCTGTTATGTGATCTGCCCGCATCTGCTCCATGGCGATGCGGCTGCGGATATCACGCTCGAATGTCTCCATGCTGCAAAGCGCCAGTCTGCGCCTTCTGTTTTCAAGCAAATGTTCAAGCGACCGGTTCAAATCTTCGCGATATGCTGTCAAAGCTTCTTTTAAAGCCTTCGTATCAGGCACAGCTGCGTCTGCCGCCGCCGTCGGAGTTTCCGCCCGCAAATCCGCTGCAAAATCGGCTATTGTAAAGTCCGTTTCATGTCCGACCGCAGATATCACCGGTATCTGCGATTCGTATATACTCCTGGCTACAATTTCCTCATTGAAAGCCCATAGCTCCTCCATGGATCCGCCACCCCGGCCCGTTATAATCGTATCTACATCCGGATGATTTTCATTAAGATCGCGGATAGCTTCCGCAATCTCACGTGCGGCTTCAGGTCCCTGCACCAGAACCGGATAAATCAACACATCAACGCAGTCATTTTTTTTCTGTATTATTTTCAAAATATCACGAACCGCTGCACCGGTTTCCGATGTGACCACTGCCACCTTCCGCGGAAATGCCGGAATCGGTTTTTTATGCATAGGGTCAAACAGACCCTCCACCGAAAGTTTCTGTTTGAGTTTTTCGAAGGCTGCCGCCAGTTCCCCCTGCCCTGCAGCCTCTATATCCTTAACATTCAGGGAATAGCTGCCGCCTCGCTCATACAGATATATGTATCCGTGGGCGATGACTTCTGTTCCTTCCTGCAGCGCACAGGTTATCTTATCTGCACGTTCGGACGGCAGAAAGCAGTTGATTCTGCTCTTTTCATCCTTAAGTGAAAAGTAAACATGCCCCGATCCGTGAAATTTAAGATTGGACACCTCTCCTACAACCGAAATGTTTCCCAGTATGGGATCCGTTTGCAGAATCCGTTTTATATAGCTGTTGAGCTGCGAAACTTTAACAGGTTTTAACCCCATAAATATTTTCCTCCCAGAAGAGCTGTACCCACGGCATTATCCTGCGAGAGCTTCTCGTCTCCAAATACCGCCGTAATTCCTCTGTCGTTTAATTTCTCTGTCATATTGCTGCGGAGAAAACTGCTCGATGCCACGCCTCCGGCCAAAAGGACATGTTTATGTCCGCAGCGCTCTGCACATTGTATAATCATATCGGAGGCGGCCCGGCTTGTTTTCGTAAAGAGTTCGGCCGCCAGAGCGTATGTCTGCAGGTGTTTCCCGAGATCGTCCCGGCTGCTGTTCTGCGCAAGTCCCAGCCGTTCAATTCTTGTACGCGCCTGGGTGTCAAGCCCCGAAAGATTCAAATATCCATCCTTTACTTTGACAGGCGTCAGCCTGCAGGCTTCTTTTGCAGCCCGAATCATTTCTCTGCTTGTTCCTGCAAAGATATCTCCGGGGTTTTCTGATTTTTCGGCTTTGCAGAATGTTTCTGCCATCCGGTCCAGCTGTCCGCCCGCGGGAAATTCCATGCCCAGCGCCACGCCTGCGCGATCCAGCACCTGCCCGAAGGAAATATCCTTGGTGCCGCCGGTAATATTCATCGTATATGCCGCGCGCTCTGCGGGATCCGCCTGATGCGGCTTCTTTGCGTGAGAAGCTTTTGAATCATCTTCTGCCGCATTCTCTGCAAAGTGCAGCCTCGGCATTCCGTTCTTCGCTGAATTCGTCTCCGATACATCCAGAACTTCACATGTTCCGCCCGAAAAATGGCAGGCCAGAAACTGATTCACCGATTGAAGCGGGCTGTAAGCTCTGATTGCCTCAATGTGCCCCTCCTGATGTGAAAATCCTGCCAGCGGAATATTCATTGCAGCGGCAGCTGATTTGGCAAACCCGCTGCCCGCCAGAAACACCGGCATATAAGATCCGGCCTCCGGGCGCGGACGAAATGAGCATGCAGCTGCAGTAATTTCACCGTCAAATTCTGTGCGCATTTCTGCCATCAGTTCCGGCAGATTCTGTATATGCTGAAAAAGGGCGTCAGATTGCCTAAGCCCTCGTTCGCCCTGTTTTACGGTCAAAAATCTGCGCAGATCACAGATGATGTGCTTTTCACGATCCACCACCGCAATCGATGTTTTATAATTGCTGGTGTCAATCCCCAGAATGTACTCCATCGCTACTGCTCCTGCGGTGCATTTACAATCGCACCCAGCACACCGTGGATAAAGCGTGAAGACTGTTCTGTGCTGTATTTCTTCGCCAGATTGATGGCCTCGTTGATGGCAACCGCCTGAGGCACATCCTCTCCGTATTTAATCTCACCCAGCGCCAGACGCATGATGGCAAGATCCACCTTAGGCATTCTGTTGGTTTTCCAGGAACGGCTGTGAGCGTTGATGGATGCGTCAATTTCATCAATATGTTCCACTGTGCCGGTCAGAATTTTAATCCCTCGCTGCAGATTTTTACCGGGAAGTTTCTCTCCCGCAAGTCTTTGCGCCGTTTCGGGATTCATGGTCTTTGCCGCGTCCATCTCGTACATAATCTGCATCAGTAATTCTCGTATTTCATTTCTCGTCATTTGCTTCTGTTTCCTCCGCCGGTATTTCAACACCTTCTACATGTATGTTAACCGCAGTAACCTTAAGTTCGGTCATTTCCTGGACTTCATTTTTTACGTTTTCCTGAATATCCCAGGCAACTGCCGGTATTTTCGCGTGATATTTCACGATAATATGAACATCTATCTCCACGCCTTCTTCTGTCTGAGTGACTTTAATTCCTTTTGCGGTCAATTCTTTGCCGAGAAAGTTTTTCGAAAGGACATTGGAAATGCCGCCTGAAAGGTTGGCGACGCCTTTTGTCTTCAGCGCTGCATTAACGGCACACACTGCGATGACTTCATCTGAAATTTTTATCGTACCGTTGTTTTGATGTGCGGACGTGTTCATTACAATCACCTCTCACGCTATTATAACAAATCCCGACTGTAAATACAAATTTATTTGGATAGCCGGGATGGATAGCCGGAATTAACGTTTGCTGTGCGATTTAACGTTTCCGGCACGATTTTCCACTGAAACAAAAAAAGAGCTTCAAAAACAGAATCTTAAAAGCCCTTTTTTGATTTTTGAGATATCAGTCCGACAATTAACCATGAAAATTAGTTTTCCAACAGGAATGTTTTTTTAATCACCGTATTCATAGCGGTATAAGATTCCCAGCTTTCGTTGGTAATTTTAATACCTGAAATTACAGCAAGAGATTTCAGTTTCTTAACGATTTGTTTTGCGCTGCATCCGCACTTGGATTTAATCCAATCGTCTGTGATGGATACCAGATTGTGTGCTGCGATGTTACGTACAGTTTCTTCAATAGCCCTGAATTCATCAAAAGCTTTTTTGCAAGCAGCATTATTATCAAAACTACAAATCATCTTTGTCAATTGATCACTGGCAACAAAGCCGCCTCGGTATTCCCCATAATTTTCAATGAAAAAGTCATATAACTTTTTATCAAGTTTTATCAAATCATCTTTCCAACGCATTGCGCCTGTTTTTTTATTTACATACGTCACTTCCCTCATATCTACACCGCATCGTCTCTGTACCACCATTTTGCAGAGTTCATAAAATACCGGTGTTATGGCTCGCAGCAGATCTGCATATTCCTCTTTTTCAGCTTTGATTTGTAAAATCAATATGTATTCTACTATACTGCGAGCATCTCCATTCTGTACCGGCATAAATTGATACTTAGTTCCACCTGCTTTAGCATAGCCTGAATAGTCAAGATTGATTCTGGCGGATGCAATTTCTAAAAGCCGGATTGCTTCCTGCGGAATCAATTCATGAATGCTTTTTGCCAGATCCAAAGCCGCCGGATAATCACAGGCATCAATTAACCTGCGGATATTGCTAATGGTAAATACAGCCATCTGGTTGCGGTTTTTAATCAGCGTTGTCCTATCATAAAAAGTATCCGGATCATTATCTTGATTTAAAGCCCAGTAGGATTCCACATCATAATTATCCTTATCCTCTTCATGAGAATTGATTCTTCCCTCAGGCGTAACGACCTGAATGGGATGCAATTTGATTTCCATAAGGTCTGCCATGATGTTCAATGCGTTTTTCATTGCCGGTGTTCCTGATGAAATATTTAAAAGAATTTCACCCTCATATTTTTCATGAATTTCCCGCAGTAAAGTTTCGAATTCTTTATAAAAATAATCAAAATCCTGAACACTCGTAAGTTCCGGCCGTTCAATCAGTTTTATCTCAAACTTATGATCAATCATTTCAGATAAATTATCAAGACAGTATAAATATCGATTGTCTTTCGTATGATAATCATACATTTCTTTTGATAAATATAGGAATACAATATCCGGCTTATAAATCCGGCATATATGCAGCATCGATCCATCGCGAAAATTTGAAATTGGATCCGTACCTCCTATTGGTGAAAACAGTATTTTTTTCTTATCCATTTTAGGCCTCATTACTTTCAATGTTAATTCAGATTATGATGATTTCTTCGCCTTCCAATACTTGTGCATTACCATATACGGTTACGTCTCCGGAACCATTGATTTTATAGATGCGAATGTCGTCATCATCATTTGCAAAGCGCGCCAGTTCCTGATTGAGCTGCTTGGTTTTCTGCTTGGTAAGCATGGCTTCAAATACGGAACGCTGTACACGGAATAAGTATCGTTCCAGCAGCTTTACCATCTGATTGCGCCTTTTATTATCAGATATATCATAACATACTACAACCATATTTTTAGATACTGATGTGATATTTTCCGTATCAAACATATAATTTTCTTTCATAAACGCCACCTATCTGATTCGAATTGCTTTGTAAATTCCAGGATCACCTTCATCTATAGCTTTTGACAATAAAGAAACCTGTTCGTTCAACAAAGCTCTATAAGATTGTCTTCCTTCAGCCTGTAAATATTGGATTTCCGAGCGCATTTTCTTCTCATATTTTCGTACAAAAATACGAAAAGAGTCATTAATCAGAAGAATTCCGCCGGTTTCATAATCTGCCTGAAAGCCATCGATGGAAATTTCATGTCCCTGAATTAGGCTCAAGACAACCGAGTCTACAATTACTGCACGCCATTCTTCCATCAAATCGCTCGCCAGTGTCGGATGATTTTCACGATCCTGATGTAAAAATCCTGCATAGGCGCTTAATCCATGACCTTCAATCAAACCATAAATTTCATGCATCAGCAGCGTATATCCCAAACTGAGCATTGAATTAAACGGATCTTTCGGCGGCATCCGGTTTCTTCCGTGGAATTTAAAATCCGGTTCAATCAAGTCACTCAATGCTGCAAAATAGTTCCTTGCGGCAATTCCTTCATAGCCTTTCATTTCATCCAGTGATTCACAGAGTTGAAGTTTTTTTTCTGCGTTTTCAATTTGCTTTACGGCTTCAAGACTCTGCCTTGTTGGATTCGTAATATAGCGTTTTAATACGATTTTCTGGTTATGTATTTTGGCACCCAAAATTTCTCTTGAAAATGTTTTCACAAAGATTGGATCTTCAGTTACTGCAAATTGTTTCCGCTGCCTGGTAATCCGGCACTTTGCTGTCGGAGCCAAATGCCCATAGTAGCGTCCATTGGAAGAAAAGAAGTTTAATGTAATTCCTAATTTCAAACACCTCTGCATGGCCTGAGTCGTAACGGAGATATTCCCAAATAACGAGATGTTTTCCAGCGTTTCCGATGGAATCTTACGAACTAAATTATCTTTCATCTGAACTGTAATATATCCGCCATCAACGCCAATTCGTGCACCTTGCTCATTAACATACAGATAACTCATATGCAAACCTCCTATACAATTACAGATATTTGATTGTCATGAAATCCCGTTGGATCTATAAAGCCTTTTATTACATATTCTTTATCATCAACATGTTAAATTTTCCCATCAATTTCACTTTCATCAAAATCAACCTCCGTTAATTTTTTTAATTCTTCTTTATATTCTTCTATCGATGGATCTTCCCATATACTAAATGGCGGTGCAGGTTTTCCATACATTTCCATGTATTTTTTATTTAAACTTTTAATTCCTTCGCTTGCAAGTTCTTTACAGATAGTTTTCATTATTCCATCACCCTTCTATAAGTAAACATTATATGAAAATTGAACACCGTCCCCTTCCGGGGTTCTATTGGTTTCTATAGGCATACATTCAAACGATAGACGCCAATGTAAGCGCGTTTCCGTCCCCTTCCGGGGTTCTATTGGTTTCTATGCAGCGTTTGAACAGCTTAGAGAATTGACGATTGGTTTCCGTCCCCTTCCGGGGTTCTATTGGTTTCTATGTATTACCA
>CAVCML010000049.1:0-4353 GCA_963603335.1 Bacteroidaceae bacterium
AATATGTACCGCTTTATTTGGCGGACAAAGGATTGTCCACGCAGTTCAACATGACGACCATTGAGGAACTCGGCCTTTTGAAAATGGATTTTCTGGGGCTGAGAAATCTGACAATCATACGAGATGCTATGGAGATGATTGAAAAAAATCACGGTGTCAAAATAGATTTTTCCAAGATGGAGTACGATGATCCCAAAGTATATGAGATTATTGCCAAGGGCAATACGGATGGAATTTTTCAGTTGGAAAGCGGCGGGATGACTCAGTTTATGAAGACTCTGAAGCCGGACTGTTTTGAAGATATTGTTGCCGGAATTTCCCTATACCGGCCGGGTCCGATGGCATCAATTCCGACATATATAGACAACAAAAAGCATCCGCATAACATAGCATATATTCACAAGAGCCTTGAGCCGATTTTATCGGTGACATACGGGTGCCTCGTCTATCAGGAACAGGTTATGCAGATTGTACGTGATCTGGGAGGGTATTCCTATGGGCGTTCCGATTTGGTGCGCCGCGCCATGAGCAAGAAAAAAATGGATGTAATGCTGGAGGAAAAGGAATACTTTATTCACGGCAAGACCGATGCGGACGGTAATGTGGAAATTGCGGGATGCGTACGGAACGGTGTGCCGAAGGAGGCTGCAGAGGAAATTTTCAATCAGATGGTAAGTTTCGCGGAATACGCTTTCAACAAATCACATGCGGCAGCGTATGCAGTGCTGGCATATGAGACGGGATATTTGAAAGTTCATTATCCGGCGGAATTTATGGCAGCTTTGATGACCAGCGTGACCGGTGATGCGAATTCGATTTCGAAATACATGAGAAATTGTCAGGAAATGGGCATTGAGATTCTGCCTCCCGATGTAAATGTGAGTGACAAGAAATTTTCTGTTATAGACGGGAAAATTAGATTTGGCCTTTCGGCTGTAAAAAACGTGGGTGAAGGGGTAATCGATGCGATTATTGAAGCTAGGGAAACGAAGGGAATACCGACGGATATCTTCCACTTTATCGAAAATCTGGACATTCACAAAATAAATAAAAAGGCCGTGGAAAGCCTGATTAAGGCAGGTGCGCTTGACTGTTTCGACACCAACAGAGCGGCTCACATCGGGATTTATGAGAGCCTTATTGAATCCGCTCAGTCCAATGCAAAGAAGAATATCGAAGGACAGCTTTCTTTATTTCAGCTTGCGGCGGACACTATGGAAAAAAGCAGCGTAGGAAAGCAGCTGCCTAAGGTGAAAAATTTTGAAAAGGAAGTATTGCTGGCGCAGGAAAAGGATATGCTGGGCGTATATCTGACGGATCATCCGCTGAGGGAGTTCGAAGATGTTATCAGCAAGATGACTACGGTGACGGCGCGGGATTTGGCAGAGGTTATGGATAGTGAAGAAAACGGAGAACAGCACAGCTTTGTAAAGGACGGCATGCAGGCCGTTATGGCAGGTATAATTACCGGTATGAAAACGCTGATTACGAAGAATAACAAGCTGATGGCATTTGTTGATATAGAGGACCTTTACGGTGCTGTTGAAGTTGTGGTTTTCCCCAATATTTACGATCGCTACAGCGACATCTTGAAGGAGGATGCAATCATTTCCATTAACGGCAGCCTTAACTTCAAAGAAGGCGAAATGCCGAAATTACTGGCGGAGACCATCGTGGATCTCAGAGAACTCAAGGAAGGAATTCCGGAACATGCTGCAAAGAGTGCTCCGGCAAAAGACAATCCGGACGATTCCGCGCTTTACAGCAGCGGCGTCATGCATCAGCCTCAGGGACTGGTCAAAATTAAACTGCCGCAGGGAGCGGATATGGATAGAGTGCTGGGGCAGATAAGAGATGTGATGAAAAGACATCCCGGAGGATGTCAGGCTATCGTATATCTGCCTGAAGGAGGTTCGTTCCGTACTGATGAAAGCTTATGGGTAGTTCCGGATTATGAGTTTCAGCGAGAAATCACAGAACTTGTAGGTGAAGAAAATTATAAAGGATAAAGAATGTGAGAGAAAGAAGGTGATGTATATGAATAAAATCGGGATACTGACCAGCGGGGGGGACGCTCCCGGTATGAATGCAGCGGTTCGAGCTGCTGTACGAAAAGGACTTTCCATGGGTATGGAGGTCTATGGAATTGACCGCGGATATGAGGGCCTTTTGGATGGTGAGATTGAAAAAATGCAATGGCATTCAGTGGGAGATATTCTGCAGCGGGGCGGCACAATTCTGAGAACGGCGCGAAGTGAGCGTTTCCGAACCGAGGAAGGGCAGGCACATGCAGTTTCGGTTCTTGAGACATTTGGAATAGAAGGCGTTGTGGTAATCGGAGGCGATGGATCTTTTCGCGGCGGACTGGATCTTTCCGGGCGTGGTATTCATGTTATGGGTGTTCCGGGAACCATAGACAATGATTTGGCTTATACCGATTATACCATTGGGTTTGATACAGCGGTTAATACAGTTTTATCGATGATTTCAAATATCAGAGACACATCTTCGGCTCACGAGCGAACCAGCATCATAGAGGTGATGGGACGGCACTGCGGCGATATTGCCCTTCATGCGGGACTTGCCGGCGGCGCTGACGACATTCTGATTCCTGAGATAGAGCTTGATATCAACCGTACGTGCAGACGAATCCTGCGTGGGCAGCAGTCGGGTAAACACCACAGCATTATTCTCAAGGCGGAAGGTGTTCCGGTAAGCACAGCGGAGCTGACAAAAATTATAGAAGAACGAACCGGCAGAGAAACGCGGGCGGTTGTGCCGGGTCACATTCAGCGAGGCGGAACGCCGAGCGGTCAGGACAGAATCTTAGCAAGCCTTATGGGTGCAAAAGCGGCGGAGCTGCTTTACAATGATGAAGAAAGCAAAGCAATCGGAATCACAGGCGGGAAAATACGCGCCTGCGGACTCGAGGAAGCTTTGCAGATGAAACGTGAATTTAATCCTATGCTTTTCAATCTTGCGGAGACACTGGCATAGGGTGCGGGATAGAAAGCAGTATTTTGACTACTTGGAATCCTCCGGTTTTTTGATGGACTCAATTCCGATATCGCTTTTGAGAATGCGGCCGAAAGTGATGGCATCGCTTCCGAATTTCTTGCGTATGTCATCCATGGTGCGCTCCATTTTTTCGCCGGTTTCTGTACGGATATTTTCACCGGAAAAGAGTGAAAGCTGCTGAGCCTGATCCTCAGGGCAAAGGTTGATAGCCGTGATGGTAAGCATGCGGATAGGATTGGACAGGTTCCAGGATTTTTCAATAATGGAGACAGCGGTATCAGTCAGGACACCCGCTAGATTGGTGGGGTTGACAAGCTGCTGCTGCCGGGAAATGACTTTTAAAGAAGGATCTTTGATGTCGACTTTGACACCGAAGGCCTTCTTTTTCTTTTGACGCAGGCGCACGGCCACCGTATCGGAAAGAGCAATGACGGCAGTATGGATGTCCTGTATCCCCACCAGATTGCGGCGAAATGTAGCGCCGTTGCCGATGGATTTGACTTCTTCTTGTTCGTCGAATCGGCTTACGGGCGTCTGATCCAGGCCGTTGGCATAGTCATGAAGCATGCCGCCCTGTTTGCCCAGCAGAGCGGCAACTGTCTGTCTGTCGGATTCAGCCAGCTGACCGATAGTTCGGATACCGATTTTCTGCAGTTTATCCGCAGTGATTTTTCCAACGAAAAATAAATCGCGGATATCCAGCGGCCATAGAAGTTCTTTGTAGTTTTCGCGGGTTATGACGGTGGTGGCGTCAGGCTTCTTATAATTGCTGCCCATTTTTGCAAAGATTTTGTTAAATGATACACCGGCGGAGAGTGTGAGTCCAAGTTCATTTTTCACCTGATGGCGAATTTTATCCGCAATCTGTTTGCCGCTGCCGAAAAGTTTTTGGCTTGCAGTCACATCCAGCCAGGATTCATCCACGCTGAAGGGTTCAACCATATCGGTGTACTGGAGATAAATTTCATTAATCAGCCTGCTGTAGTGCTGATATTTTTTGTGATGCGGCGGGACAATCTGCAGATCGGGACATTTTTTTCTGGCTTGCCAAAGCGTTTCTGCAGTGACGATGCCGAAGCTTTTGGCAATTTCATTTTTAGCGAGGATAATACCGTGCCGGCTTTGGGGATCGCCGCAGACCGCCATGGGCTTATCGCGCAGCTGCGGATAGTCCAGAAGTTCAACGGATGCATAAAATCCGTTCATGTCGCAGTGCAGTATAACTCTGTTTGGATTATGGCTCATGGCAGGCTCCTTTGCAGAAATAATACAGTGAATTCTACTGATAACAGTATACCACCTTTCGGATTAGAGAAAACACATAATCTTCTTTTT
>CAVCML010000050.1:0-2197 GCA_963603335.1 Bacteroidaceae bacterium
GCACTGTATGAAGAAGCTCCGGGATTCCCGTTCTTCATGCCTAAGGGAATGATCATCCGCAACGAACTCGAAAACTTCTGGAAGACTGAGCACAGAAAACGCGGATACGAGGAAATCAAAACCCCGCTCATCATGAATGAGCAGCTCTGGAGAACATCCGGACACTGGGATCACTATAAAGAAAACATGTATTTCACAAAAATTGACGATGAGGACTACGCCATCAAGCCGATGAACTGTCCGGGATCGCTGCTGGTTTACAAGCGCAGAATGTGGTCCTACCGCGATTTCCCGATTCGCATGGGAGAACTGGGACAGGTACATCGCCATGAGCTTTCGGGCGCACTTCACGGACTGATGCGCGTGCGGACGTTCACGCAGGACGATGCACATATCTTCATGCTGCCGGAACAGATTAAGGACGAAGTTATCGGTGTTGTAAACTTCATCGATGATGTTTATAAAATGTTCGGATTTACTTATCACATCGAGCTTTCAACACGCCCGGAGGATTCCATGGGAACCGACGAGGAATGGGAAGCAGCGGAAACCGCATTAAAAGAAGCTATGGAAAGCATCGGCGTGCCGTATGTAATCAATGAGGGAGACGGCGCATTTTACGGTCCGAAGCTTGACTTCCATCTTGAGGACTCCATCGGCAGAACATGGCAGTGCGGTACGATTCAGCTCGATATGCAGATGCCGCAGCGCTTTGATATCACCTATGTTGGATCTGACGGCGAAAAGCATCGCCCGGTCATGATTCACCGCGTTATCTTCGGGTCCATCGAGCGTTTCATCGGAATCCTCATCGAGCACTTTGCGGGCAAATTCCCGCTTTGGCTGGCACCGGTGCAGGTAAAGCTCCTGACGGTAACCGAGAAGTATTCCGACTATGCTCTGAAGATTGCACAGCAGTTTGAAGACGCAGGCCTGCGTACGGAAGCGGATATCAGAAATGAAAAAATCGGATACAAACTTCGTGAAGCCAGAAATGAGAGAAATCCATACATCTGCATCATCGGAGAGAAGGAAGTGGAAGGCGATTATCTGACGGTTCGCAACAACAAGACCGGAGAACAGTTTGAAATCAAGCCGGATGAGCTGCAGGCAAATCTGCTGCAGGAAATCGCAGAAAAAGCTATTTAAGGGGTTGTGTTTCAAGTTTTATCCGGAGAAGAGATATGAATCAGAATCAAGAGCAGAACAGAGATAAAATGAACGCCAGAGATTTGTGGCATGCGAAAAACGGTATGCCGCATGGCAGCAGCAATAGCAAGACACTGGGAGGGCATAAAAAGCCCCCTCGGGCTTTGTTGATTTTTGGATTAATTCTGGCCGGAGTGCTTTTCCTGGGAATTCTGCTTAAAATCGCGGGATTTTACGGTCTGGATCAGAACACCACGGATGCCGCATCAATCCACCGGAATCATATCGCCGTACTGTATATCGAAGGGACGATAGGCGATTCGGATGAAAACTACAACCAGCAATACATTCTGGAAAACATCAACAGCATGATAGACAACGATTCAAACGAAGGCCTGATGCTGTATGTGGATACGCCGGGCGGCAGCGTATACGAGAGCGACGAAGTGTACCTGAAAATCAGGGAATACCAGAAGACGACGAAGCGGCCTGTATACGCTTATTTCGCCTCTCAGGCGACCTCCGGAGGCTATTATCTCTCCGCTTCATCGGACAAGATCCTGGCTAACCGGAACTGCTGGACGGGATCCATCGGTGTGACCATGGGTACAATCTATGATGTTTCGGGACTGCTGGAAAAGTACGGCATCAAGGCGGAAACAATCACATCCGGCGCGAATAAAGCCATGGGAAGCTCGACAGAGACCATGACGGATCAGCAGCGGGAAATCTGGCAGTCAATGGTTGACGAAGCATATGATCAGTTTGTGGGAATAGTCGCAGAGGGCAGGAATCTGGATGAGGACTATGTGCGCTCCATTGCGGACGGCAGGATTTACACCGCAAAACAGGCCAAGGCAAACAAACTCGTGGACGATGTAGTGGATACATACGATGACGCCGTGATGCAGATGCAGGTAGAATGCGGCCTTACGAATGCTGAAGTCTATGAATTCCGCTATCAGCCGGAAGAAAGCCTTCTGAGCAGTCTGGTAAGCAGTGCAAAGAAGCTTGCCGGCGCTGCCGATGAGAAGAGCGATATCAACGC
>CAVCML010000051.1:0-9328 GCA_963603335.1 Bacteroidaceae bacterium
TTTATCTGCCGGTGATTTCTGTTTTTACGGTATCTTCGCCGGAGCAGTTCTACAAATCTGAGAAACATTTTGCCGGTAAATCTTTAGAATTGCAGCATAAAAATGCCGGTATACGTTATGAAGATGCAATCAAGACAAAACTTTTCTGGGAGATCGGCATTGCAATTCTTCTTTTGTCTGCCTGCTCCATGTCATTTGTCTTCCATCTTTCATCGTATTTTATAAGTATAGGATGTCCGTCACAGAAAGCAGCATTTCTTGTCGGAATCAGTTCGGCCTGTATTGCTCTGGCAAAGATGATGCTGGGAATATGCGCAGATAAAACAGCACCGGCGACAGCGGCAGCCATTGGATTCGGTTCGCTGGGGTTTGGACTTCTGACACTCTGTCTGCTTCCGTTTAATTCGTTGTTTTTCATTCCCGTTATTATTTTCAGTGGATTCGGTAATGCCTCTGTTTCTGTTTTGACTCCCATTATCGGAAATTATTTTTTCGGGGAAAGAGATTTTGCACGGATTATGGGTCAGCTTTCGATGCTTTCTTCTGTGGGAAATGCTGCCGGACCGCTGTTTACGGGAATGGTTCTGGATGTT
Source organism: Bacteroidaceae bacterium (assembly GCA_963603335.1). Lineage (GTDB taxonomy): Bacteria > Bacillota > Clostridia > Peptostreptococcales > Anaerovoracaceae > Lentihominibacter. Next base: position 594 of record CAVCML010000051.1, read on the forward strand.
ACGGGCTCTTACCGCGGCGCATTTTTGCTGCTGGCAATTCTGGTATTTGCAGCTGCTGTGCGAACCGTGCATGCCATGGTAACTTTGAGAAGAAGAGAATATGACTGATAGAAATTCAAATCAACATAATATCACGGTTTGTACCGGTGTGAAATGTTATTTTAAAGGTGCGCCGGCTTTGGTAAAATGCCTGGAGCGGGAGCTGGATATTAAGGCAGGTGAAACGACAGCTGACGGCAGATTTACATTAAAGACTTCCAGGTGCCGAGGAGCGTGCGGTCTTGCTCCTGTAATTCAGATTGATGGAGACATATATGAGTGCGTTTCTCCGGAAGAAATACCATTTATTTTAGCTAAATACAGATAATTATGAGTAGTAAAAACAAGAATGAAACTGCTGTATCTTTTTTCAGAATTGAATGATATAATGAATATTGTGTAAAAAAGTACTATTTAGAATGATAAAGTAATAAAATGTCTGAAAAGAGGTAAAGTTATGGAGAAACATTTAGTGGATAAATTTGTTTTGCCGGAGGATCTGCATCAGGCGCTTGCATCGGCAAAGAAGCTCGTGTTTCCTAAGACAAAGGCGCAGCTGGTTGAGCTGTGTTACGGTCCCAACGGGGCGGCCAGATTTAACGTCAGTTATGATATTTCAGAAAAAGAAAGTTATGTAGAGGCTGATGTTGTAAGATGCAAGAACGGTCCGTCCGTAAACTTTACAGATGCTTATATGAGGAGACGCGATCCGGACTGTATGTTTATCGGTGACGACATGCCGACGGATAAGCCGCGTTTCAAAGATAGATGGGGATATGAATTTTCACAGCTGCGTCAGGAAACGATGGATTGGCTCGAGCGTCAGGAACTGCTTGTCATGCCATTTATGATGGGCAGCAAAATGCATAGCTATGAAGGTCTGGTGGTTGCGCCGATTAATGCCGCTTTCTTCGCTTTTGCACTGGCTAATATCCAGAGATTCGTCAGCATTGATGATGTGGAAGAAGATTACACACCGCGTGCAATCCTCTATGTGGCACCACCGTTCCGCCACACTCATTTCAACGGCAGACAGGCCGTTGTGCATCAGAGAAGCGAAAAACTTCATGAGATTTTTTCATATAATCTGTATCCGGGTCCTTCTGCAAAGAAGGGTGTGTTTTCTGCATTGCTGGACATCGGAGAACAGGAAGGCTGGGTGACCAATCACGCTTCGGCGGCACTTTTGCAGACCCCGTATGACAGTGAAATAGTCTTTATGCACGAGGGCGCATCCGGCGGCGGCAAGAGTGAGATGCTGGAGGAAGTACACCGGGAATCGGACAAACGTGTACTGCTGGGCGAACATATAGTAACAGGAGAACGTTTTGAGCTTCAGATGGGTGAAACCTGCAAGATTTTTCCGATTGCCGATGATATGGTGATGGCTCACTGTGATATGCAGGATGACAGCCGAAAACTGGCAATCACAGATGCGGAAAACGGATGGTTCCTGCGTGTGGACGGCGATAATTATTACGGTAATATTCCGATGTATGAGCGAATCAGCATTCATCCGTCGGAACCGGTAGAGTTTTTTAATATTGATGGCGTACCGGGAGCGACTTGCCTCATCTGGGAACATATCAAGGAACCCAACGGAAGAGCGTGCTCCAATCCGCGGGTGATTTTACCTCGCGATATGATTGACAATATATTTCCGAACGATGAGGCGGCTCTGGTCGATGTGAGATCTTTCGGCGTGCGGATGCCGCCGAGCACCAATGAACATCCGAACTATGGCGTGATGGGATTGGTGCAGATTATCCCGCCGGCTTTGGCGTGGCTGTGGAGGCTGATTGCACCGCGCGGCTTCAAAAATCCGTCAATTGAAGATAATGCAAAGGTTAACGTCATGACATCGGAAGGTGTCGGTTCGTACTGGCCGTTCGCAACCGGCAAAAAAATTACTCAGGCCAATATGCTGCTGGAGCAGATTACACAGGCATCGGAGACTCTCTATGTATTGATACCGAATCAGTACATAGGTGTGTATCGCATCGGTTTTGCAGGAGAGTGGATTGCCAGAGAATATCTGGCAAGACGAGGCGGCGTGGTGAGGAAAAAGCAGCTGGTGCCTGCAAGATGTCCGCTGATGGGCTACTCGCTGGATGAGATGAAAATCGATGGACAGACAATCCGCAGAAAGTTCCTGCGTCCGGAGCTTCAGTCGAAACTCGGGGAAGAAGGTTATGATAAAGGAGCTAAGATTATTACGGATTTCTTTAAAGAAGAACTGAAACAGTTCCTGGTACCGGAGCTTAATTCGCTGGGCAGAGAGATAATCGAGCTCTGCATGAACGATGCTCCTCTGGAAGATTACCTTAAATTGACACCGATAAAGGGCGTGACGGGAAGATAGCAAAAGTTTGAATAATTGCAGATGGTGCAGGCAATCGCTTGAGCGCCTGCAGACCGCATTAACAGTAATCAAAACGGGATTCTTTAAGGAATTCCGTTTTTTAATGAGTGTATGGTGTAAAAAATGCGCGGTTTTGTTGTTTGTAATGAATTCATAACAAAACAAAGAGCTCTTTCCGATAGAATCAACTTGTTATGTAAGGAGAGGTATCGGAATGGGGCAGTGTGTCGTGCAGGATGTGAATATAGGAGCAAATCTCAGGAAGCTTCGCAGAAGAGCACATATGACACAAGCCGAAGTTGCAGCCAAGCTGGAGCTTCGGGGTCTTCCGGTATCCAGAGAAATCTATGCACAGATCGAAATCGGTCAGCATCACATCAAAGTCAGTGTTCTGCTGGCGCTAAAAGAAATATTCCATGCGAGCTATGAAGAAATATTTGAAATAACAACAGAATTGTAATCCGTGATGAATCAAACTATGAGTTGGGAGATGAAGAAACGGTTCTATATGGAGCATATATACAGCTGCAGAGAAGATGTGTATCATATTCTGCTGAGTATTTTCGGAGATTGCGATGTGGCAGAGGAATTAACGCAAAATGTTTTAGAGCATGCATGGAAAGGTTTGGATGCTCTGAAAAATGATAAAAAAAGCAAGGCGTGGCTGAATGGAATTGTTCGAAACGAAGTGCGTTCCTATATGAAAAGAAAGAAAAATGAGCATATTACGCAAGCCTGGGAACCGGATAATGAATATGTTGCGGAGTCTTTTATTCCGGATTCTCTTGCGGAAAAGGAAGTAAGTGAAGAAGCGGTTTTGCTGCTGGAACAGATGGATGAAAAATACAGAAGTATAATCAAACTTCATTTGATTGCAGAATTTTCGCTGCGGGAAATCGCGGAGATGAAAAACGCAGAGTACAGCACGGTGCGCTCTTTGTACTATCGCGGAATACAGAAACTTCGGAATTCCTATCGGGATTCCGAAAGCGAAAAAACGAATAAATAAGAATTACAGAAATTTCTCTGAAAAGCCGTTTCGGAGAAATTTCTTTTCTTTCGATGTTTTTAGATAAAAATCATGGTACAATCTTAATAAGAGAGGTTAATGCTTATGAAAAACATCGTAATTGGAATTTTAGCCCACGTTGATGCAGGTAAAACAACTTTGTCCGAAGCCATGCTTTATCAGACGGGAGTTATTCGAAATCTTGGCCGCGTGGATCATAAAAATACGTTTTTAGATACGGATGTGCAGGAACGAGACCGAGGAATCACGATATTTTCCAAGCAGGTGCAGATGAAATACCGCAACATGAACATAATGCTGCTCGATACACCGGGGCATGTGGATTTTTCTGCGGAAATGGAAAGGACACTGCAGGTGCTTGATTATGCAGTGCTGGTTATCAGCGGAAGAGAAGGCGTACAGGGACATACCGCAACGCTTTGGAAACTTCTGCAGAAATATGAGATTCCCGCATTTCTGTTCATCAATAAGATGGATCTTGATGGTGCTGACCGCAAACAGATTTTGGAGGAGCTGCAAAGTTCTCTCAGCGCAGGCTGCCTTGATTTTGAAAATCTTGATGAAGAACAGGCTGCCATGTGCAAAGAATCGCTTTTGGAGGAATACCTGGAAACAGGAAAACTTTCGGAAGAAAGTCTGCGCAGCAGTATTGCGGATCGAGCAATATTTCCGTGCTATTTCGGCTCAGCTCTTCGCATGAACGGAGTGGAAGAATTTCTGGATGGGCTGGAACGCTTTGCCAAACAGCCCGATTATCCAAACCGGTTCGGAGCACGGATATACAAGATTACCCGGGATTCTCAGGGACTGCGCCTTACGCATATGAAAATTACGGGAGGGTCACTCTCTGTAAAAGAAACATTGGAATTGGGATCTGATCCCGGTGAATTGCAGGAAAAAGTAAATCAGATCCGGATTTATTCCGGCGAAAAATTCCAAACGGTACAAGAAGCAAAAGCAGGCATGATTTGTGCGGCAGCCGGATTGGAACATACTCATGCAGGGCAGGGGCTGGGCTTTGAACAGAACGAAAATCGCTTCATGCTTGAACCTGCTATGAGCTATGGTGTGATTTTACAGGAGGGTGCGGATGTGCACCGTGCATTGCAGCAGCTGAAACAGCTGGAGGAAGAAGATCCGCAGCTGCATATTGCATGGAACAGTCAAACGGAAGAAATCCAGATTCAGCTCATGGGCGAAGTACAGCTTGAGATTTTAAAAGAAGTGATTCGCCGTCGTTTTGATTTGAATATTGAGTTCGGAGACGGCAGGGTGGCATATCGTGAAACTATAGCAGAACCGGTGATTGGGGCAGGTCATTTCGAACCGCTGCGCCATTATGCGGAGGTTCATCTCCTGCTGGAACCCGGAACTCCGGGAAGCGGCGTTGTGCCGGATACTGCCTGCAGAGAAGATTTGCTGGACCGCAACTGGCAGCGTCTGATTTTAACACATCTGGCAGAAAAAGATTTTTCGGGAGTTTTGACGGGATCGCCGCTGACTGATGTGAAGATTACACTGCTGGCAGGCCGCGCCCATTTGAAGCATACGGAGGGCGGAGATTTTCGGCAGGCGACTTACAGGGCAGTACGGCAGGGCCTCAGAAAAACAAAGAGCATTTTGTTGGAACCGTGGTATGATTTTGAACTGGAAGTGCCGCAGGATATGACGGGCAGAGCTATGGCGGATATCCAGAGAATGGGCGGTACGTTTAATCTCCCTGAAACGAGGGGAGAATTGTCGTTTTTTACAGGCAAAGCACCGGTTTCTGAAATGCAGGGTTATATGTCACAGGTAAATGCGTATACGAGAGGTTATGGCCATCTCAGCTGCAGTGTATCCGGATATGAGCCATGTCACGATGCGGAACGCGTAATAGAGGAAATGGGATACCGGGTGGACGAAGATACTGAAAACACTGCGGATTCCGTATTCTGCAGTCATGGTGCGGGATATCTGGTGCCGTGGGATCAGGTGGACGAGCACGTCCATATCATATTGGATCGGAGTGTATTGCCTAATCAGAATGAAGCAGCACAGCAGCCCGATAACGACAGCATTTCACGGGATATAAGAAAATTTGAGGGAGCAGCGGAGCAGTCTTTGCAGAAACGAACAAAAGTTTCCGTTGAACCGCGAACAATAGTGGGGGAAAAGACATACCGGAAGACAAAATCAGCAGAAATTCAGAAGGAATATCTCGTCGTGGATGGATACAATATCATTTTTGCGTGGGATGAATTGAAATCGCTGGCGAAAATCAGTATGGACGCGGCAAGGACGGCATTGATTGAAATACTTTCAAATTATCAAGGCTACCGCAGGTGCAAGGTAATCGTTGTATTTGATGCATATAAGCGAAAAGGCGGAGAGACACGCTGTGAAAAACACGGAACCATCGATGTGATTTTTACGAAAGAGGCGGAAACGGCTGACACGTATATTGAAAGATTTTCATATGAAATGAATGGTAAATATCGGGTGAGGGTGGCAACCTCCGACAGGCAGGAACAGATGATTGCCGCAGGAAACGGTGCATTCAGGCTGTCAGCATCGGAACTCAAGGCGGAGATAGAGAACACCAATCTTGAAATAGGGCTGTTTTTAAAAGAATATGAGCGGAAGAATCGGATTAAGCATAGAAGCGGCATTGAAATTCCGAAAAAATAGATTGGAATTACTGTTCTGTGAGCTTACGATCCTCATGAAGGTTATAAAGAAACATCCAGACGGCAACGCCGGAGATAATGCAGTAACCGATGATGCTGAATATATCCGGAATCTGGCTGAAAAACAGAAATCCCAGCCCTGCGGCAAAAATAATCTGAGTGTAGTCAAATACGGAGACTTCTCTGGCGGGAGCGCGTGTGTAGGCTGCCGTAATGGTAAACTGCCCGCCCGCTGCTGAAAGTCCCGCTAAAATAAGTGTGAAAAGCTGCATCGATGTCATGGGATGAAAGTCAAAGATGAGAAACGGCAGTGTGGCAAGGCAGGAAAATGCGGAAAAGAACAGGACGATAAACGATCCTCGCTCACCGCGCTGCCCCAGTACACGAACCAGCGTATATGCGAGACCTGCGAATAGTCCGCCGGCGACACCGATTAGGGACGGAATAAATACATCGGCACCTGAAAAGCCTGGCTTGACTACAAGGATTGCACCGCAAAACGCTGCAGCGACAGCAGAGCCCTGCACGAGATTCAGCTTTTCTTTGAGAATAAAATATGAAAACAGAATCGCGAAAAACGGTGATAGTTTATTTAAAATCGAAGCATCGGACAGCATTAGATGATCTACTGCATAAAAATTGCAGAGGATTCCGAGTGTGCCGAAAAAAGCCCTGCCGAAAAAGGCAGGGAGATTTTTTTTGTTAAAAGAAAAACCGCTTTTGGATCGAAGCAGTATAATCAGTGCGAAAAAGAATGCAACCAGATTTCGGAAAAAACTTTTCTGAATCGAAGGCAAATCTCCGGACATGCGAACGAACATATTCATCAATGCGAAGAAGAACGCAGAGCAGATAATATAGATAATAGCTTGTTGTTTTTTGCTGACGGATGACATAAATGATTCCTTCCTGTTTCATTTTCGGATTTAAATCCGACAGTAAAAGTATATTCCTGAAAGGATGCTTTTACAAGGGAAAATATGGTATTGCTTTTGGCTTCACCGAGAAGCAAAACCGATGATTTTAAACATATAAACCCTCACGCTACAGTACCTCGAAGCGTGTGCGAATGATTTTGAGATAAATCCGTGCGGCAAATTCTGCCGGGGCCGGATGCATTTGTTTCAGAGGTACGGTACGTGAGCTTTAAGGCGGAGCAAATCGGCCGGATAAGCGGGAACGTTGAAAATCAGCGAATTGTCAGTAAATTTAAACAACCTTATATTTTGTTAAGTGGTTAACAAAATGGTTGCAAAACGTTTTTCAGTATGATATATTTTACCTGTAGGGCATTTTGGAAATTAGAGAGCGTTATGCTAAACTTTAATGTTATAGTCAGAAGTGATCAATTAAATGGTTAGTAAAAAGTTTAGGAGGATAAATAATGGACTTCAAATTATCAAAGACACATTTGCTTCAGCAGGAAATGTACCGGAAATTCGCAGAGACCGAAATTAAGCCGATTGCAGAAGAAATGGACGAAACGGAAGTGTACAATCAGGAATTGCTTGCAAAGATGCATAAGTATGGACTGATGGGTATTCCGTACTCCAGAGAATTCGGCGGAGTTGGCGGCGACTACCTCAGCTATGCACTTTGCATGGAGGAAGTTTCCAAGATCGATGGAAGCACCGGTATTACAATTTCCGTACACACTTCACTGTGCTGCTCATGTATCGACGGTTTCGGTACTACTGAACAGAAAGAAAAATTCTTAAGACCGCTGATTGACGGATCCAAGACAGGATGCTACGGTCTGACGGAACCAAATGCAGGATCTGACGCTGCTGGACAGCAGACACAGGCTGTATACGATGAAGCAACTGACGAATATATCATCAACGGAGGAAAAATCTTCACAACAAACTCCGGCTTTGCTGATATCTGCGTTGTATTCGCACTGACAGACAAGAGCCTGGGAACGAAGGGTATCTCCGCATTCGTAGTTCCTCTCAAGAATGAAGACGGAACAAGAACAAAGGGTATTACAGTAAGTGACAACATCAGAAGAATGGGTATCAGAGCAGCTTCCAACTGCGAAGTATCCTATGAAAACGTAAGAGTACCGGCTGCTAACCGTTTGGGTAAAGAAGGACAGGGCTTCAAGATTGCAATGAAGGCTCTGGACGGCGGACGTATCGGTATCGCTGCACAGTCCGTAGGTCTGGCACAGGGCGCTCTGAACGAAGCTCTGGCATATGTTAAGGAAAGAAAGCAGTTCGGCAGACCGATTGCAGCATTCCAGACTACTCAGTTCAAACTGGCTGACATGCAGACTAAGATTGATGCAGCAAGACTTATGACTTGGAGAGCAGCTAAGACTAAGGATGAAGGTGGTAACTACGGACCTGAAGCAGCTATGGCTAAGCTGTTTGCTTCCGATGTAGCTAACCAGGTTTGCCGTGAAGCTGTACAGCTGATGGGTGGATATGGATACTGCCGTGAATATCCTGTAGAAAGAGCACTGAGAGATTCTAAGATCACTGAGATCTACGAAGGAACATCTGAAGTAATGAAGATGGTAATTGCAGGATCGATGAAGATCAAGTAGTAGTGTGAAAGGAGAAAAAGACAGATGAAAATAGTAGTATGCATAAAGCAGGTTCCGGACACAAACGAAGTAAAACTGGATCCT
>CAVCML010000052.1:0-73350 GCA_963603335.1 Bacteroidaceae bacterium
TTAAAAAGAAAGGAAAGTATGATTTCTGGCTTCCTAAATATCATACAAGATAGAATACAGATGAAAGATGTAGTAGAAATCAAAAGTCTTTTTCGTGAAAGTGAAAAGTATGCGGATCAGGAAATCGTAACAGAAGGCTGGGTCAGAACAAATCGCGGATCCAATAAATTCGGATTTATAGAGCTGAATGACGGCACGTTCTTTAAATCCGTACAGGTTGTATATGAAGCGGAATTTCTGGATAATTTCGAAGAAATTTCCAAGGTGCCTGTAGCGGCGGCTTTGAAGGTAACGGGAACCTTCGTGCTGACGCCGGATGCCAAACAGCCGTTTGAAATCAAGGCGAAAAACATAGCGGTTGAAGCTGATTCGGATGCGGATTATCCGCTGCAGAAGAAACGCCACAGCATGGAATTTCTGCGCGAGATTGCGCATCTGCGTCCGCGGAGCAATACATTTTCCGCGGTGTTCAGGGTTCGCTCAATCGTAGCATATGCAATCCATAAATTTTTCCAGGAAAACAATTTTGTATATGCGCACACACCGATTATTACGGCAAGTGACTGTGAAGGTGCGGGTGAAATGTTCCAGGTTACAACACTGGATATGGATAATCCGCCGCGCACTGAAGACGGCGAGATTGATTACAGTCAGGATTTCTTCGGCAAGAAGGCAAACCTTACCGTAAGCGGACAACTTGAAGCGGAAATTTTTGCTTTGGCTTTCAAGAACGTATATACGTTCGGACCGACGTTCCGAGCTGAAAACTCCAATACTGCAAGACATGCATCTGAGTTCTGGATGATTGAGCCGGAGATGGCGTTTGCGGATTTGGCTGATGACATGAACGTGGCTGAAGCGATGATTAAATACATCATCAGCTATGTGCTGGAGAATGCTCCGGAAGAGATGGAATTCTTCAACAAATTCATGGATAAAGGGCTTATCGAGCGCCTGCAGAACATCGTAAATTCTGATTTTGAACGCGTTACATATACGGAAGCGGTTGAGATTCTGAAAAAGTCCGGAGAAGACTTCCAGTATCCGGTAGAATGGGGAATCGACCTGCAGACGGAGCATGAACGTTACCTGACGGAGAAGGTATATAAGAAACCGATTTTCGTAACGGATTATCCTAAGGAAATCAAGGCATTCTATATGCGCCTCAACGACGATGGCAAGACGGTTGCGGCATGCGATCTGCTGGTGCCGGGCGTAGGCGAAATCATCGGAGGAAGTCAGAGAGAAGAACGCTATGATGTTCTCAAAGCGCGTATTGAAGAAACCGGTATGACCGAGGAAGATTACTGGTGGTACATGGATTTAAGAAAGTACGGCGGTGTAAAACACTCCGGATATGGCCTCGGATTTGAGCGAATCATCATGTATATCACCGGCATGAGCAATATCCGCGACGTACTGCCGTTCCCTAGAACGCCGAAGACTGCGGAATTCTAGTGAGCAGCGCTTTATGACAAAAGATAAAAAACCGAAACTGCAGGAAATGCAGTTTCGGTTTTTTTGTGACGCAGGCACATCGAAAACAGGAAGCATCGAATGATTTTAATGTGTATAAATGCCATGAAAAACTTTAAGTTTTCGCCATTGCAAATGAATTCAGAATATTGTAATTTAATTGTATTGTAATACCTTTCTTACAATGTTATAATATAAACATCGTTACAAATTTTTTAGGGAGGACTCAATAATGAAAGGCTACACAAGCGAAACTATCAGAAACGTTGCACTGGTTGGACACGGCGGATGCGGTAAAACCACATTTTTAGAAGCTGCTCTTCTGGCAACAGGTGTTACTGACAGACTGGGCAAAGTAGAAGATGGGAACACCGTTTCCGATTATGATAAAATGGAAATCGAGAAGGGCTTTTCCATTAATACATCTATCGTTCCGGTAGAATGGAAAGACAGCAAGATTAATTTTATCGATACTCCGGGATATTTTGACTTCATAGGCGAAGTAAACGCAGCACTGAGAGCTTCCGAGGCGGCAGTGATTCTGGTAGATGCCGGTGCAGGAATTCAGGTAGGCACTGAACAGGCATGGAAAGCCTGCGAGCGCTATAAGATGCCTAGATTTATCGTAATAAACAAGAGAGATAAAGATGAATTTGACTTCTATAAGACATTTAATAAGCTGAAAGCGAAGTTTGGAGAAACTCTTATTCCGTTCAGCTGGCCGCTGACTGCGGAAATCGATGAGGAACTGAAGGAAGCTATCGCTATGACGGATGACCTGCTGATGGAGAAGTACTTCAACGGAGATGACTTCAGTGATGAGGAAATCAAAAAAGGTCTGGTAAAAGGCATTTCCGAAGGCGGAATCGTACCGGTATGTTCTTCGGCATTTTCACTGGGACACGGCATTGAAGGACTGCTGGATCTGCTCGTTGCTTATGTGCCGACACCGCTGCAGCACGGACCGTATAAAGGTTTCAACGATAACAATGAACAGGTGGAAAAGCTTTGTGTCGTAGATTCAACTCCTTCCGCTTTCGTATTCAAGACCATTGCGGATGCATTTGTCGGCAAGATTTCCATTATGAAGGTGGTTACGGGCAAGCTGACATCCGGTATGGAGATTTTAAATGAACGCTCCGGCAAAACGGAAAAACTGGGCAAGCTCTTCTTCCTTCGCGGTAAAGAACAGCAGGAACTCAATTATGCAGAAGCGGGCGATATTGTAGCGGTTGCAAAACTGCAGCATACGGTATCCGGAGATACGCTCTGCGATAAGAATGATATTATTCGTTATCTGCCGCTGGATTATCCATCCCCATCCTTGTATGTAGCAATTGAAGCTGTGGATAAAAAGGATGAAGATAAGATTTTCTCAGGTCTGTCCAGACTGAGAGAAGAAGATCCGTCATTTGTTGTGGAAAGAAATGATGAAACGCATCAGACGCTTCTGGGCGGTCAGGGCGAAATGCAGCTTAATATAGTTATGGCTAAGCTTAAAGATCGCTTCGGCGTATCGGTTAAAACCGTGCCTCAGAAGATTGCATACAGAGAAACCATCAAGGGAAGCTCGGATGTACAGGGAAAACACAAGAAACAGTCCGGTGGTGCCGGTCAGTATGGTGATGTACATATCAGATTCTCACCATCGCAGGAAGAGTTCGAATTCTCCGAGGAACTGTTCGGCGGATCGATTCCGAAGAACTATGTTCCGGCAGTTGAAAAGGGACTCAGAGAATCCATGGAAAAGGGACCTCTCGCAGGCTGCAAGGTAGTAAACATCAAGGCTGTCCTTTACGATGGTTCATACCATGATGTTGACTCAAATGAAATGGCATTTAAGATTGCGGCATCGCTGGCATTCAAGAAAGGTATCGCAGAAGCAAAGCCTTGTCTGCTTGAACCTGTTATGAAGCTGGAGATTATCGTTCCGGATGATTATGTGGGCGATGTTATGGGTGACATGAACAAGAGAAGAGGTAAGATTTTAGGTATGGAGCCTCTGGCAGAAGGCGGACAGAAGCTGATGGCGGAAGCACCGCAGGCAGAACTCTTTGATTATGCGATTGTACTTCGCTCAATGACGCAGGCAAGAGGAAGCTTCACCATGACATTTGAACGTTATGAAGAAGTTCCGACTCAGATTGCGCAGAAGATTATCGCAGCACATCAGGAGGAACAGGAAAAATAAAAAAATCACGAATATGTGTAATAAAAAAGTACGGCTTTTTTACAAGGCCGTACTTTTTTTGACGGAATCGGAGCAAAAAGACACAAACTCATGAATCATGCCGGAAGAAGTGCATAAACTGATTTGCAAAACCCTTTACAGAAGTGAAAATGCGTGAAATAATGTAAGAGTCTTAAAACACTGAAAGAATTACTAAAGTAAAGGAATAAAAAATGGCAAAAAAAGCAAAAACCATATTTGTCTGCCAAGAATGCGGATATGAAAGCGCAAAATGGATGGGACGCTGCACCTGCGGTGCATGGAATTCCATGGTGGAGGAAAAGCAGATAGATCTGGATACTGAAGATAAAAGAAGACGTACGGGAGTTTCAACTGCATTAAAGGGAGCCGCAGAAGGCGCAATCAAAGCCGGCAGACCGTCGCGGCTTTCGCAGGTAGTCTCCGGTGAGACAAATCGGATAGATACAGGTATCGGAGAACTGAACAGAGTACTGGGAGGAGGACTGGTGCCGGGTTCATTGACATTGATTTCCGGAGAACCGGGCATCGGTAAGTCTACGATTATCATACAGGCAGCGGCTCATGTCGCTAAGTCGAGAGGAACGGTTCTGTACGTTTCGGGAGAAGAATCGGAAGAGCAGATTAAAATTCGTGCGGACAGAGTATGCCCGAATCTGCCGGATGAACTTTACATACTGGCGGAGACTAATATCGATGTGATTTCAGAGGTATGCAGACAGCTGAAACCGGTGTTTCTCATCATAGATTCTATTCAGACGATGTATACATCGGATATAGAGTCCGCACCGGGCAGTGTTTCTCAGGTGAGAACCTGCGGCAATGAATTGATGCGAATCGGAAAAATGGAAGGAATTCCTGTTTTTATCGTCGCCCATGTGACCAAGAGCGGAGATTTGGCGGGACCGAGAATTGTTGAGCATATGGTTGACTGTGTACTCAGTTTTACAGGAGACAGAAGCCATGAGATGAGAATTCTGCGTGCACAGAAAAACCGTTTTGGTACTACCAGTGAAATCGGGGCATTTGAGATGGCTCAGCAGGGACTGGTGGAAATTAAGAATCTCTCGGGAACATTGCTGGAAGAAATGGAGAAGGACAGCGAGGGAGCTGTGGCAACGGCCGTTTATGAGGGTACGAGGCCGCTGGTTCTGGAAGTACAGGCATTGACATCGCAGGCCAATATCGGATTTGCACGCCGCACCGCATTGGGGGTGGATAATTCAAGACTCAGCATGATTCTGGCGGTACTTGAGAAAAAAATGGGGCTTTCTCTCATGAATCAGGATGTCTATGTGAACATCGTCGGAGGCATCAGACCTGAAGGAACCTATACGGATCTGGCGGTTGCATTGGCAGTATATTCTTCGTATAAAGGCAAAGCGCTGGGAAGCGCTGCGCTGGCTTTTGGAGAAATCGGACTGACAGGTGATTTAAGAGCTGTACAGAACGGCGAAAAGATTTTAAAGGAAGCGGGACATCTGGGCTTTGAGCGGGTTGTACTGCCGATTCGCAATGCGGAGCGGCTTAAAAAGACTCTTGCATCTGTAAACAAAGAACGGCAGGACAAAGGTTTGCAGCCCATGAAGCTGGTCGGAATCAAGAATATTGCCGAAATACGGAAATTGTTTTAATGACTGAAATAAAAAGTGTATTGACAATTATCCTTTTTATATTACAATATATTTATAAAATGTTAAAAAAATGATTTTGGAGAAAGGCAGAGATGTTTTATGTTATGGAGCACACCGGAAGTAAAGCAGCTGAATAAAGAAAAAATTCGAAAAGAAATACAAAACAGCGGAGAATGTACAAAGGCGGAAATCGCCCGCAAAACATCGCTCAGCATTGTGACGTGCAATACGTTGTTAAACGAAATGCTGCAGGAAGAAGAAATTATATTGGCTGAGCAGGAGGAAGTGCGATCGGGACGCCCGGGTCGTCCGGCGAGTCAATACGAATATAACAAGGATTATATACATGTATTGGGAATTTATGTTGATGTTCATATGACGGAGTTCAAATTGGAATACATCGTTGCAGATGCTTTTGGCAGCGAGAGAAAGCACGAGGAACTTTATCAGGATACTATGACATATGAATTTATAGAATCCATCATAGAGAAGGTCTTAAAAGAGGATTCTAAAATCAAGAGAATTTCATTTGGGATTCCGGGTGTTACGGACCAAGATGTCGTAGAGGAATGCGATGTAAAGTTTTTAATCGGGATAAATATACGAAAAAGCATCAAGGAGAAATTCGGATTGGAAGCAGATGTAAGAAATGACATGGACTTTATATCATATGGAATTTATAATAATGAGTCCATACATTCGGGAAATCTGGCAACCCTGTTTTTCCCGGAGGAAGACAGCAACTACGTAGGGGCGGGTTTTGTAATCGACGGAAAGGTGCTTCATGGGTTCTCTCATTATTCCGGAGAGCTTTCATGTGTGGCTGAAGGATTTGGTTTAAGCAGAAAAAGACAAAACGAAATGCTGCATGACCGTGAAGAATTCTGCGAACTCGTTTCTAAAATGGTAATGATTGTTATAGGTACAATCGATCCTGAGAAAATTGTAGTTATGGGAAATGATATTAAACAAAAAGAGATTATGCAGGTGTGGGAACTTTGTAATGAGGTTGTGTCTGAAAAACACATTCCCGACTTATCGGTAGACAATAATATCGGACAGAATTATTTGAATGGCTTGGTCAAAAACGCCTTGGATAAAGTTCAGTTCCCGATTTCACTGCGAATATAAAGAAATGGGGATTTATGGATAACGCAAATGATTTTATTATAATCCGCGGGGCACGGGAGAATAATTTAAAAAATATTGATATCAATATACCGAAGGGAAAGATCGTTGTATTTGCAGGGGCTTCCGGTTCAGGGAAATCATCACTGGTTTTCAATACCGTGGCATCGGAGGCAATGCGTGAGCTGTATGACACTTTTCCTCTTTATGTGCGAAATAGAATGCCGTATTATCCTGCGGCCGATGTTGAAGAAATCGAAAACTTAACAACGCCGATTATTGTTCGGCAAAGACCTGTGACGGGAGATTTTCGCTCTACGGTGGGAACCCTCACGGGAGTCAGCCCAATGCTGCGGCTGCTTTTTTCGCGCTGCGCATCGCCGCATTTGAATTTGTCGAGTGCGTATTCTTTTAACGACCCTGCGGGCATGTGTCCTTCGTGCAAGGGAACAGGCAGAATAACGAAGTTTGATTTAAACAAAATTTTTGATAAAAATAAATCTCTGATGCAGGGTGCGATTCAGCTTCCCGGATTTCAGGTGGGGAGTTATCAGTGGCAGGTATATGCCAATTCAGGCTTTTTTGATTGTGAAAAGCCTCTTAATCAGTACAGCGAAAACGAGTGGGATCTTTTACTTCACGGTTCCGGAAAAATCGTGAGCGTTAATAACACCACGGGATCGATATGGGCAAAATCGTATAATACAAAGTATGAGGGACTGCTCGATAAGATTGAGCGTTTATATTTAAAAAAATCTCAATCTGCGGTGAAGGGAACTGCACGAAAAATTCTCAGAGATTTTACCGTTACGGAAGCCTGTGAGAGCTGCCATGGAAAACGACTGAACGATACAGTGCTTAACAGCCGGTTAAACGGATTCAATATCTGGGAGTTGGGCGAGCTGGAAATATCGGATTTGATGGATTTTCTGAACAAACGGCCTGAGGATCTGGGTAAAGAGACGATTTCTAAGATTTCGAAGGTCCTCGAAAATATATGCAGTATAGGACTTGGCTATTTGACATTGAACAGAGAAACTCGTTCGCTTTCGGGAGGAGAAGCTCAGCGGCTTAAAATTATCAGTCATTTGACCGGTTCTTTGACCGGACTGATTTATATTTTTGATGAACCGAGCAGGGGCCTTCATCCAAAAGATATCGACAGATTGAATAATCTGCTGCTTCAGCTGAAAAAGAAAGGAAACAGCATTCTCGTTGTGGAACATGATAGAAGCGTGATGGGAATTGCGGATGAAATCGTAGAATTGGGCCCGGGAGCAGGTTCTGAAGGCGGAAACATTGTTTTTCAGGGAACATTGCAGGAGTTGAGCAAGGCGAATACTTTAACCGGGAAATGGCTCAGAAAACCGTTGTTATGGAATGTGCGGAAAGAGAAGAACGATGGTGCGGATGCGGTACCGAATGAGAATCGGGTGTACCGGATAGAGCATTGCAGTGAGAATAATCTGCAGGATGTTTCGGTTGTGATTCCTAAGAATCAGCTGACGGTTATCAGCGGTGTTGCAGGTGCCGGAAAAACTACATTGGCATGTGTGGAGCTGCCGAAACGGATTCCGGAGGCAATTCGTATTACACAAGACCCTGTAGGCGCAACGGAGCGTTCCACACCGGGAACGTATTTGGGCGTTATGGATGATATTCGAAAAACCTTTGCGAAGGCGAATAATGTTGTGCCGGGAATGTTCAGCTTTAATGCAAAAGGAGCGTGCCCGGACTGTAAGGGAAAAGGAGTTATAGAAACTGAAATGGCATTTTTGGATCCGGTAATTTCCGTTTGCGAGACGTGCGGGGGCAGCCGATTCAGCTCAAAAGCACTTTCATATACCCTGCATGAAAAAAATATACACGATATTTTAAAGATGACGATTGCAGAAGCAGCAGAGTTTTTTAAGGAATACAAATTTGCTGAAAAGCTTCACAGACTGATTGACGTCGGACTTGAATACATCACATTGGGACAGCCTACATCGACGATGTCCGGTGGAGAGCTGCAGCGGTTAAAACTGGCCTCCAGATTGAAGTCAAAAGGTGCGGTTTACGTAATGGATGAACCGTCCACCGGACTGCATGGTGAAGATGTATCGGTTCTGATGCGTTTGATCAGGCAGCTCGTAAACAATGGAAATACAGTTGTTGCGGTGGATAATGATTTTGATGTGATTGCTGAAGCCGACCATATCATTGACCTGGGACCGGAAGGCGGAAAAGATGGCGGAACTGTTATATTCGAAGGAAGCATAGAGGAACTTTTAGAAACGAAAAACAGGTCGTATACGGCGGAGTATTTTCACAGAGAATTAACCGCAAGATAGTTAATCGCAAAGAAGCAAATTGAAAAGGGCAGAACAAAATGTTCTGCCCTTTTTTTGTGTGTAAATCAGGTGGAATGATAAATGTATTATTAAAACTATCGAAAAAAAGTGTTGACAAAGCGTATCTTTCGGAAGTAAAATGTAGTCACGAAATATTTAAAGTATTTTAAAAATACATTAAATATATATCGCGGATTGAATAAGTGTTTTTTAAAGGAGTGAAGTAAATATGGATATGGCAAATTTGTACAAAGAGGCATGTGAATATATGCCGGGAGGAGCTTCAGCGGGACAAAGATATAACGGCATCCTTGGACATCCGCTTTACCTGGATTCTGCAGATGGGTGCAGGGTTCGTGATATTGAGGGAAATGAATATATCGATTATCATGGCGGTTCAGGTGCTGCATTATTCGGTCATAACCATCCGGTGATAAAAGAAGCACTGGTTAAAGCATTGGAACGCGGCTTTTTTATGAATTACGACACCACAGATACATTGGAGCTGGCAAAATTGACAAGAGAAATCTTCCCGAGCTGCGAGAAGATCAGACTTGCCAATACGGGATCCGAAGCAACACAGGGAGCGATTCGCCTGGCACGAGGATACACGGGAAGAGACAAGGTTATTAAATTTGAAGGGCATTTTCATGGAATGCATGAAAGCATATGGTTTAATCACAGTGCAGTACGTGAAATGGATTCTTTCGGAGAAGTAACTACCGTACCTGATTCGGCGGGATTTGCAAGTGAAGCAAAAGAAAGTGTCATTAATGTGGTATTTAATGATATCGAGGCTTTAGAGCATGCGGTGAAGAAGTATGAGGGACAGATTGCCTGCATCATTCTGGAACCGATCAGCTTTAACTGCGGTTGTCTTGAAGCGGAAAAAGAATATTTAAAAAAAGTAAGAGAAATGGCGACCAGAGAAAATATTTTGCTGATCTTTGATGAAGTAATCTGCGGACTTCGCATGAGACCGGGATCGGCGCAGCGGTATTATGACGTTTATCCGGATATTACAACCGCTGCAAAGGCAATCGGCGGAGGCCTTCCGATAGCTTTGATCGGCGGAAAGTCGGAAATTATGGATCATTTTTCGCCGTTCGGTGAAGTGGTTATGAGTGGTACTTATACGGGATCTCTCATGCCGGTTATGGCTGCTGTGGAATGTATGAAAATGGCTTTAGCACCGGGATTTTATGATTATTTTGATGCAATCGGAGAGAAATTGTTCCATGGAATAGATGATCTCTTTAAACAGTACGGAATCCCGGGACATGTGAGAGGCGTGGGCGCCAGATGGGCTATTTATTTTGGCGTGGAAAATCCGGATGATGACTTTGACTTCCGCAGAATCGCCAAAGAATTCAATCGTGATATGGATAGAAAATTTGTGAGCGAGGCGGTAAAAAACGGGCTTTGGTTCCATGACACATCAAGTGATATTACTCCGGCGCACAGAGCCTTGATGACGACACATACGATGGCGGACATTGATGAAACGCTGAATAAAATAAACGATATCTTTAAAACTATCCGTTAGAAATTTGAGATAAGGTTAAAGTCCGGAACATTTTTATATGGAGTAAAAAGATGAGCAGAATAATCGGAATAGATACAGGAGGAACCTATACGGATCTTGTTGTGATAGATGCGGAGCATAGAGACGTTCTGGCTAAGAATAAGACTTTGACGACAAAAACGGATTTGAAGGAATGTATTCGGAAAAGTTTTGACAGCGTTCCGACGGATTTGCTGGATGATATTTCCATGGTATGCCTTTCAACCACACTCGCCACAAACGCTATCGTAGAGGGGCATGGCTGCAAAGTGGGACTGATTTTAATCGGAGGACGCCCTCGCGGTAAAATGATTTCCAGAAAGGTTTCTGTCATCAAAGGCAAATACGATATTAAAGGCCGGGTAAAAGAAAATCTTGATACAGAAGAGGTTCAGCAGGTTGTGGAAAGTTATCGCGGAAGAGTGGATGCAATTGCGGTGTCGGGATACGCAAGTGTTCGTAATCCCAATCACGAGCTTTATGTAAAACAGGTGGTGGAACAGACATTGGGAATTCCGGTGGCCTGCGCACATGAGCTTACATCCTCGCTGGGATTTTATGATCGAACGGTAACGGTGAATCTCAATGCAAAGCTGATTCCAATGGTATGTGAATTGATGGATGCCGTACGCAACGTCATGAACAGCTATAATATCAAAGCTCCGTTGATGATTGTCAAAGGAGACGGCAGCCTTATGACGGACATATGTGCACAGAGCAAACCAATCGAAACAATTCTGTCCGGACCGGCGGCCAGCGTGATTGGCGGCATGTATCTTTCCGGAGAAAACGAAGGTTTTGTTATTGACATCGGAGGAACGACAACCGATATCGCTAATGTGACCGATGGTAAGGTGACGATATGTAATGAAGGTGCGCACGTCGGTGGATGGTTTACTCATGTGAGAGCGGCAGAAGTCTATACTGTCGGTCTAGGAGGCGACAGCAGGATAACGATTGACTCTTCCGGTACAATTCGGATAGGACCGGAAAAATCGATTCCGCTTTCAATGGCTGTTCAGCAATATCCTGATTTAAGAACGGAATTTAAGGAGCTGAGAAATCACAGCACAGAGAGTTCGTTCAGATTCCGCGATCATGAAGCGTATATATTGATAAAAAAATATGAGAAGCTTTCTTATAGCGATGAGGAACGCATTATCATAGAAATTCTCAGATATATGCCGCATACGCTGGATTATTTAAAGAGGAATATTAATCTTGACAGGCTGAACACGGTTCTGGACAGCCTCGTAAAGGAAGGTGTCATAATGCGAATTTCATTGACACCTACCGATTTGCTGCATCTTACGGGTGAGGCTGAACTGTGGGACGCGGAAGCTGCAAAGATGACTGTGGAAGCGGCGTGCGGTTTATATAAAAAGAGTGAGGAAGAATTTTTAGACGATGTAAAAAATGTTATGCTCCGGAATCTGGATGCTTCATTTATTAAGGCAGCACTTTATTTTGACAACAGAGATATGAATCTTGAGGGAAATGACTTTTACGACTATTTTTTAAACGATTTGTTTTTTAAGCATAAATCAAAAGTTCTTGAGGTTGATTACAGGATTCCCAAAAAACTGATTGGAATAGGAGCTCCTGCCAAGGCCTGGCTGACAAAAGCAGGGAAAAATCTCAGCACAAAGGTTTATGTCCCTGAAAATGCGGAAGTTGCAAATGCGATTGGAGCAGCGGTTGGAAAGGCCGTTGAGACAATAGAAATCCTAATCCGGCCGGATTCACTTACCGGAAGATATCTGATATATTCTCCGATAGACAGAGCTGACCGAGAGACATTGGAAGAAGCGACAGAATATGCTTTAAAGATAGGAGGTGAATGTATTAAGAGACTGGCAGAGAATCGTGAATACAGCATAAAACACGAGAAAGAGGACATGTACTTTGAAGATATCATAAATGAAACATCCATTTTTATGGAACGCAAAGTACTGTTATCTGCACAATTCCGACATAGGAAAGGAGGTCAGAAATGGACCAAGGATTAAAGGAATATATCCAAAGCCTCATCCCGGAAGGATTTCCGGATGGGAAAGAATTGGTCGAAGAGGGGCGTAAGATGGCTCCGGACATTAAGTGGAACAAGTCCAGATTTTTAAAAGAAACCGGGTATAAAAGCCATCTTGATTACAGAAAAGAAAATTTAAAGAACGGTAAACAAACATATCAGCTTCTTGTAGGACTCTCAACTTTGGAAGAGGAACTGGATGCGATTAAGAAAATCGATGAATTTCATAAGCGTACAGGTTTTGAAGTCCGGTCGATGCAGTCAATTCCAAGTCAGCTGGTAGGTCTTGCGCCGGAATATTGGGACGGAGCGCCGAAACCGACGAGTTATCTGATGGAAAAAGAGGAGGATTGGCTGGCCCATACGGATGCAGCTCCGGTGGATTGCTGTTGGCAGGATTGGCATCTGGCGAGCCCCAATAATCTGAAGGAAACCCATTATGCACTTAAAGCGGGAACCTCGCGGATGGGATGCTTTTCCACTTTCGTTTGGGAATATCCGGGATACAATGAGGAAAAGAAACGCTTTTCCGATATGTTTCGAACCATGGGCATTTTATCGGCGAAAAAGGAAGAGGGACTGGATTGTGTCACATATCCGGAGGATGGACTTCCGGGGTATTTTATGGATGTAGTTTCTTATGTGGGATATGAGATGATAGAGCACTATATCATTGAGGATTTGTGCGGTGCTCGAATGGCATTGTCTTACGGGGGTCTGTTATCGGAGATTGTACCGCGTATGGCTTTTGTTCTGGCAATGGAAAAGCTGTACGGAACTGAAGAACATCCATTTACGACGTACTATAACGGTTCCACAACCGAACAGTGGGATCACGATATAGAAACAAACTATGGATTGGGTGCATCTGAAATGCTGATTGAATCAATCGTTAACTTAAAGTATAATCTGCCGATTGTAATCAGTCCGGTTTCTATTACAGAGGCTCTGCGTGTTCCGACACTGGATGAACTGTTTAATATTGTAAAGTGCGGAATCGGCGTGGAGCGAAAAGCAAAAGAATGGCTTAAAATTATTGATTTTACTAAGTTTGAAGAAACACGCGATCTGCTGATTGAAAAGGGAACAGAATTCTATAATAATGTTATGACGGCATTTCGGGAAGCAGGAGTCAATGTAGACGATCCTCTGGAAATGGTTATGGTTCTCAGACGATTTGATCCGGTGAGATTTGAACAGGAATTTCATCCGAGCCAGCAGGAATTCGGCGGATATAAGCCGTATGTACCGACTGTACTCGGAAAAGAAACGATGGAGAAAAAGGATAAGATCGTTTTGGATTTGAAGAGAAAGGGATATGACGGAGCTTTAAAGGGGAAAAAAATCATATGCGGATCGGCTGACGGACACAGCTATGGGCTGATGCTTATTGACAATGTGTGGTCAGAAATGAGTGCGGATGTTATCAATAGCGGTACGTACATGGAGCCTTCTTTTATTCTGGATCTGGCGGATGAGGAAGATGCCGATGTGGTTTGTGTCAGTGTCCATTGCGGACAGGTTCTGGATTATGCGAAACAATTAAAAGAACAGGAAAAAAAGCGCGGCAAGAAATACAATGTGGTTCTTGGAGGAATGCTGAACGCAATGCTCACGGGAAATACTGAACCTGTAGATGTTTCGGAAATGATTGAAGATATGGGAATCTGCGCAAGCAATGATTTTGAAAAACAGATTAATTTTATGAATCATCATAAATGAAAGGAGTAGTGTTATGCAAAACAAAAGCGCATTGAATTTAAATGCAGAGCAGGCGTATATCAATAAGAAAGTTGGAGTGGCAAAAGTCGGTATGGTGCTTTCCTGGGTATCATCGATTACAGCTATCCTGTTCGGAATTTTTAATACTGCGGCATCATCGCTGATTGAAGCGGATACAGGTTCGGATCTCAGCGGTCCGCTGAATCAGGCGATTGTCTGCATTACAATTCTTGGAATAGGAGAAATTTTTGCAGGAATTATGACTCTGGTTTATAATGCGGCCAAGGGCAAGGGAATCAAGGAATTCAAGAGAATGACCGGATTTAAAATTTCCTGGATGATGCTGTTGTCAGCTTTGGCTGCAGGTCCTCTTGCTACAGGACTGCAGGTAACTGCATACAGCATGGCGGGAATAACTTATGTGACGGCTATTCTGGCTCTGTCGCCTGTATTGACAGCGATTTTGGGAAGAATTATATTCAAAGAAAATCTCAGTAAACGTGCAGTTTTCGGAATCCTGCTCGTAGTAGCGGGTGCTCTGGTAACAACGTTTATCGGAACTCCGGATACGGCAGGAAGCAACTTCATGGTAGGAATTATCCTGGCCTGCATTTGCCCGATTGGATTTGCATTGGAAGGAATGTTCTCAACTTATGCGGGAGATTTAATCGATCCTATTGAAGGATGCGGCTTCTACAGAACTATTTGTTCCGGAATCATGGGACTTGCTGCAATGCTTATTATTGCGGGATGTTCCGGAAATATCGGAGTATGGACCGCAACGGTCAAAGCGGTATTTACAAATCCTTTAACGCTCGTATTTGTAATACTTTTCGCAGCATTTGTAGCACTTTCCTACAACACGACTTATGTGGGATTCAATAAGTGCGGTCCGAGCCGCTGCCTGGCAATCGTATACACTGCACCGATATGGTCGATTCCAATCGGTTTGATTTTCGCACAGCTGATGCCGAAATTCTATTCTTATGACGTAACCGGAGCAGCTATTATCGGTGCCGTAGTTGTAACGATCGGTGTAATTCTGGTTGTAATGAAGCCGTCGGAGCTGTTCAAGCTGCGTGATGTAGAAGAATAGGAAGATGTTTAGCAAAAATAGATTGCATTATCGGATGAAGAAAGGAGCATGACATGCAGTTACCTATGAAAACGAGAATATTTCAGTACGCATTAGAAAAGCAGGGTCCGTTCACAAAGTATGATGTGGAAAGAGATCTGAAAAAAGAGTATCCGGATGAACGGCTGTTTTCGCTTGCGACAATAGATGATTATCTCAATCAGCTGATGGTAGTGGGTTTTATCGGAAAGGAACAGATTGAATTCGATGCAGACGGAGAACTTCTGATTACCTTTAAGGCCACTGCCTATGGCCAGACGAGATATAAATATGTCAAGGGGAAAGGTCTGTATGGAGCTGCACAGTAAAAAAGTTTATAAAACCACTTGACATTTTCATAACAGTATATTATTATGACTATTGTAAAAAATATTTATAAAATTATAAAATAAAAAAAGAAAAAACAAACGGGAGGGCAAAGGATATGAAGATGATGGATGTTATTGATGAATCCACCGGAAAAGTTGTAGGAAGCGTACCTAATTATGACGGCGCTGAAATTGCAGCAATGGTTGATACAGCATTTGAAGCACAGCCGAAATGGGAAAAAGTTCCGCTTTTTGAAAGAGGTCAGATTTTATATAAGTTCTGTGATTTAGTGGATGAACACAGAGAAGAAATTGCACTGGCCATGTCAAATGATATGGGTAAACCGATTTTACAGTCCAGAGCTGAAACCACATATGCAGCAGAAATCGGAAGAGCCAATATTGAAGTAGGAAAACACATGTATGGTGAAGTGCTGCAGGACAGCAGCGAAGGCTATGAAAATCACGTGGTATTGGTAAGACACGAAGCACTTGGCGTTGTTGCCGGAGTAATTCCGTTCAATTACCCGGTTGAATTGACAATTCAGAAAATGGTACCTGCACTGCTGATGGGTAACACGATGGTAATCAAAGCGGCAACAACTGCTCCGTGCAGCGTTAAAAAGCTGATTGATTTGGCTCACGAAGCCGGCGTGCCGAAAGAATGTCTGCACTTCATCACTGCAAGCAGAGAAGACTGCACCGAATATCTGCTGAAGAATCCTAAGATTGCATGTATTGCAATGACAGGAAGCACCGCAGGCGGTACAGAGATGATGCATGACGCAGCTCCTACAGTTAAAAAAGTCGTTCTGGAGTTGGGCGGAAACGATCCTCTGATTATTACGGAAGAAGTAGCGGATGATCCGGACCAGATGATTAAGGCAATCGAATGTCTTGGCTGGGGAAGAATCATTGAAAATAACGGACAGGTATGTGCTTCGCCTAAGAGAACCATCGTTCACGAAAAGGCAAAGGATGCATTCGTACAGTGTCTGCTGAAATTCCTTGAAGGACTGAAGAGAGGACATGCGACCGACCCTAGCGCAGAACTGACAAGACTGGTTTCAACAAAAGCAGCAGAGAGAGTTGAAGCACAGATCCAGCATACGGTTGATCAGGGTGCCAAAATTATCTACGGCGGAAAGAGAAACGGATGCATTATGGATGTTACAGTCCTGGATAATGTTACAAAGGATATGGATGTTGCCAAGGATATGGAAATCTTCGGACCTGTAGTTCCAATCATTACATTCAAGACGGATGAGGAAGCGGTAGCAATCGCAAACCAGAGCAAATACGGACTCAGCGCATCTGTTATAACGCAGGATCTGAAGAAGGCATGGTATTACACAGAGAATATCGAATCCTCAGCTGTATGGGTAAACGGTTCCAGTGCTCTGAGACATAACGATCAGCCGTTTGGCGGATGCAAGGGAACAGGAATCGGTAATGAAGGCGCCGGCTATTCATGTGCAGAATTTACAAGATTAAAGACTTATGGATTCTGTGATGTATCTCCGAAGGAAAATTTATATAAGCATGAGGACGGAATGGGAGATTTCCTTGCGTTCGACAGATACACCTCAGAGGTTAGAAAGCTTGCGGAAAGTATCATAAAAAAGTAATAAAAAGTAACGAATAAGTAAGTAATAAGTAATAAGTGTTGGGAAGTGAACTGCAGAATGAATCCTCCTAATACAAAGATCATTGATAATGCCGAATAGTAAAATAAATGTAAACTAATAACAATGCAGTTCATGAAGAAAAGCCCGGTTTAAGCCGGGCTTTTCGCAACAAAGGAGATGAAACATATGAGTAAAAAAATTCTTGTATTAAAAGGAAGCCCTCGTAAGAACGGAAACAGCGATATGATGGCGGATGCATGGATTAAAGGCGCGGAAACAAACGGACATCAGGTCAAGGTAATTCGAACTGCGGATTGTAATCTGAGCGGATGCAGAGCATGCAACGGCTGCTGGAATTCCGGAGGAAACTGCGTGATAAAGGATGATATGACCGAGATAGAGAAGGCTTTGGAAGAAGCAAATGTGCTGGTAGTGGCATCGCCGTTATACTGGTCGATGGTTCCTTCCGAGCTGAAAGCCGTTTTTGACCGCATATATCAGTATGATCCTCAGAACGGCGGAAAACATCTTGCGATTGAAGATGCAGTGTTATTATCCTGCGGAGAAACAGAATCCGAAGAAGATTTTGACATGATAAAAAAGTTTTTCGCCGGAGCTGTGGAATTCAACGGCATGAAGGTTAAACAGGTACTGATCGCTCCGAATATAAATCACAAAGGCGATATAACAGGGAGTGCTTATTTGAAAAAAGCGGAAGAACTGGGGCTTGAAATTTAAAGAAGTTTTAAATGAATGAGTGTGATGAGACAAGGAGAGTGCATCATGAAATACATTACATTAAATGAAAATAAGCCTTTTGATATCATTTTCTTAGGCAGAGTAACCATTGATTTCAATCCGGCTTACAGCGAGTCCGTCAAAGAAGAATTCAAACCGTTAAAAGATGTCCACTATTTCGAGAAATTTGTGGGCGGATCACCGGCGAACACTGCGGTAGGAGTCACAAAACACGGATTAAAGGCCGGTTTTTTAGGAAAGGTTTCGGATGATGCCTTTGGAGATTACGTTGCAGAGTATCTTGAAGGCAGGGGAATAGATACCTCTCATGTCAGCCGGTGTACTCATGGCGAGAAGCTTGGCCTTACATTTACCGAAATGCTTTCATCCAAAGAGAGCCATATTCTGATGTACAGAAACATGGCGGCGGATTTGCAGCTTAGCGTGGATGATATCGATGAAGATTATATTAAATCGACAAAAGCGATTTTGGTATCAGGTACCGCTCTGGCAGAGAGCCCATCGAGGGAAGCTGTTTTGAAGGCGGTAATGCTGGCGAAAAAGAACGATACGGCGATTATTTTTGATATCGACTATCGTGAATACAACTGGAAGAACAAGGACGAGATTTCGATTTATTATTCCATGGTCGCAAAAGAAGCGGATATCATCATGGGATCGCGTGAGGAGTTCGACTTGACGGAGCGGCTGATTCAGGAAGGCATGACCGATAAGGAGAGTGCTGCGTACTGGCACGGCTGCCGCGCTAAAATTGTAGTGATAAAGCATGGGATGAAAGGATCTGCGGCATATACCGCGGACGGAGAAGTCTATCGGATCAAGCCGTTCCCGGTGGAAGCCAGAAAAGGCTTCGGCGGAGGCGACGGATACAGCTCGGGATTTTTATATGGAATCTATCAGGGATGGGATTTGATAGATTGTCTTGAATTCGGAAGTGCGGAAGCATCTATGATGGTGAGGAGCAATAATTGCTCGGATGCTTTGCCGGATACAGAAGAAGTGAAAGCATTTATTCAGAAAGAAAAAGAAATGTATGGAGAGATGGTTGCAAAAGTCTGAGAGATTTTAAGGAGGGAGACGGTAAAGTGTCACTTGTGAAAATGGGAGAATTGCTGAAACGTGCTGAAACGGGTCAATATGGCTGCGGAGCATTCAACGTAGGCAATATGGAAATGGTAAGAGGTGTAATACGGGCGGCAGAAGAATTGAATACTCCTGTTATTATGCAGATTGCAGAGATCAGACTGCCGTATGCTCCGCTGGAGTTGATGGGACCGATGATGGTGGAAGCTGCAGAGAGAGCGTCTGTGGATGTTGCGGTTCATCTGGATCACGGGAAATCACTTGAAGTAATACGCGAGGCGTTGGAGTATGGATTTACATCTGTAATGTTCGATGGCTCAAGCCTGTCTTTGGAAGAAAACATTGAGAAGACCGGAGAGATCAGAGAATTGGCAGCATTATACGGCGCAGATACCGAAGGAGAACTGGGAGTCGTCGGAGGAAGTGAAGGCGGCGGAAAAGGTGCGGAAATCAAATATACGAATCCTGCGGATGCGGTGACATTCTGCCGGGAAACCGGAATTGATGCCCTGGCTGTGGCGATAGGCAATGCACATGGAATTTACAGGGAAGATCCCAAACTGAATTTTGATGTCCTAGGTGAAATTAATCGCCGGACGGATACACCGCTGGTTCTCCACGGAGGGTCGGGAATCAGTGATTCGGATTATATTCGGGCGATTTCATTCGGGATACGAAAAATCAATGTTGCGACGGCTAATTTCAATGCCGTGGCAGATGGTGTTAAAGAGTATGCGGACGGCGAAGAAAAACTCGATTTCTTCCGCCTCAATGAACGAATTACGAATTGTGTAGCTGAAAATGTAAAGAGATATATTAATGTGTTCCGTGGTGAGCTCTAAATATATGTATGTACGAAATGGTGTATATGCGAGAGCAGAAATAAAAGGCGAATGCATTGCGCATTCGCCTTTAACGTCATTTGAAAAATCAGGAGCGATTTTCATTTCACTTTGCTGTCGCCAAAATCATTACTTGTTGAAAATCATTTCAAAAAACTCTTTGAATGTGATTGGCTCCTGAAATGCATTCTGCATGACATAAGCCGCAAGTCCGGCTGTCGATAAAATCAGCAGAAATATGAATAATATCGTTCCGAAAAATTTTCTCATGATGAATCCTCTTAATCTGTTGTATTAAACAATCCAAGCGATTACGAACAGCAGAATACCTACGGCAGCAGCGCAGTAAGCACCGATTCTCCAAGCTTTGTACTGTTTGTCAAGTTTAACCTTTTCTTCAGCAGTAGGCTCAGCAGTAGCAAGTGCAAGTGCTTCTACATCGATAGCTTCCTGCGGAATAGGTCTCTTGCGAACGAAGATTACATAGTACAGGATTGCCAGTATATCCCAAACAATGTTGTACCAAACAGCAACCGGATCGTATGCCAGAATCAGCAGAATAGCAAACATGATGATACTGAACCATGCACCGAATGTACCGGCAGGGCACTTCCAAGGTCTCTTGAGATCAGGTTCTTTTTTACGCAGACCCAGGAAGGAAAGGAATCCGATGATATATGCCTGAATCTGGTTGTAGGAACACATCATTGCAACGATTTTAATCGATCCGGACAGGATGAAGAAAATACCCAGGATTCCGCAAAGTACAACTGCGCGGTGAGGGCTCTTGTATTTCGGGTGTACTTTTCCAAAGTATTTCGGGAAGTTTCCGTCTTCTGCCATGATGTACATATAACGAGCAGGTCCTGCGATACAAGGGTTCATAGTGGAGAAATCTCCTCCCAATGTGATACCCAAACACAGAATAATCAGCGGCAGACCTACAATTCCCGCGTATTGCATAGCCTCTGCATACGGAGCTGCGGAAGTGTACAGGTCAGGAACGTGCTGAGCCGGAGTCAGTGCGCACAGGAACCACTGGAAAAGCAGGTTAACTGCCAGTACGCAGAACGGTGAAATCAGCAGAGCTCTAGGAATAGTCAGCTGAGGGAACTTTACTTCAGAACCCATGCCGACGATTGTTTCGTATCCGAAGAAGCACCACAGTACAAGCAGTACAGCCTGAGCAAATGCGTTAACACCGGCAGGGATACCTACGCCGGCAACCATTTCAGTAACTCCGGAGAAGTCCGCCTTTGCGATAACTGTTGCGAACCATACCAGAGAACAAGCCCAGAAGAAGAACATGAAGAAGTTCTGTGTTTTACCATTAACTTCTATTCCTCTGTAAGAAATTACTGTGAACAGAACGAATAAAGCGATAGCAGGGAGAACCTTCCACAGAAATACATCTGTAGGGACAGCACCCTGGAAATAGTCAATCAGAGAATAGTCGTTGCTGTCAACAGGAACGTTGAACCCCAGAGCGTTAAGCAGTCTTACGAAGTAGTTGGAGAATGCCATTGCTTCGGAAGCGCCGATACCAACCTGAGCCAGAGTGTAGTTCCAGCTTTCAAATACAGCTATAGGATAGTTGAGTCCTCGTTTTGCGAAGGAGTAAGTACCTCCTGCAAGCGGCAGTGCAGCGCCCATTTCGCCGTACATAGCGCACGGGAAGAGAATCAGAACGAATGAAATCAGGGACGCAAGGATTACCGTGCCGCCCATAAGGCCGACAATCTGCGAACCAACTGTGAACAGACCTACGCCGATAACAGCCCCGGCTGTCGTAGTGACGCATTCTGCAAGCCCCAACGACCTGTTCAGCGTTTGGGCTTTTGCATTGTTTTCCATAAAAAAACCTCCTTTGGAATAGTAAAGTAATAATGAATATAATAAATAAACTAATTATATTGCCTTAATCATGCTGCTCGGAATCTGTTTTCTCCTCGGAGGCCGTTTCGTGCAGAGCTTCTTCCGCGGCACGTTTCATACGGCGCTGTTTATAATAAGGAAACAAAAAAACGAGCGTAGCGATATTGAAGGTCAGCCACATCCTGAGACAAAAGGCTGCGAGTCCTTCGTACTGTCCGGCATCCGATACGATTAAAGGGCGGAATGCCAGTATTGTTGATGCGATAAAGCAGATTGCAGGAAGTACGAGCCCTGCCCAGGGATTCTGCTTTTCACACAACGATTTTTGGAGACTTATAATAAAGTACATTGCAATCAGTGCTGTAGGAAGCACGATGACCATTTTATCGGGATCCATGGATTGTAATATCTGCATAAAAAGTAATCCTCCTACATTTCTAAATTATTGTATTCTTTTTGATACGTAAAAAATAGGAAAAAACAGAAGTTGACAGAACTAGTTACAAGATATATTATAAATGTGACAAAACTAATAGTTCTGATTTTTACCAAAGAGGAAGTTGAGATGTCATTTGTCATAAGCAGAAAGCAGTATTTGGCGCCGAATGAGCCGAGAGCGCAATATGAACCATTGATTTTCGAGGAAGAAGATTTTGAGGTTAAAAAAATAGATGTAACATTCGGGCATCCGTTGTATACGACGGTAGCGGATATTTTTTATATTCGTTCCGATGCGGATACGACCCGAGTGCTTCCGATAGTACCGGACGGATGTATGGCGCTGGTTTTCTGCGGAAATCGAGAGAAAGAAAATATACGTGCATATATCTGCGGTGTTACGGATGAAATAAAAAAAATGAAGATTGAACCGGATGAATATTATATATTCATTCGTTTTCTGCCGGGCATCGGACATGCCCTTTTAGATCAGCCGGCGAACAGACTGACCAATAAAGCGATACCGTTAAAGGGTCATCTGGCCGGAGGAGATCAGATTATTTCCATCCTGGAGCGTGAAACCCATTTGGTGGAGCGAATTCGACTGATTTCCAAGGTGATTCGCGTCAATCTTCACAGCGAATCCAATAAATACCTTATAAAATACTGTACGGAGCGCATTCTGCAGACACAGGGAAACATCAAGGTGGAAGAACTGGCAGAGGAAAGCGGATTTACAGCAAGACATATCGGCAAGATGTTTGAACGCTGCGTAGGCATATCGCCGAAGCTGTATTCACAGATTATACGGCTGCAGCTTTCAATGACGAAAATTCTGGAGGATCGAAACATGCTTCTGGTGGACATCGCCATCGACAGCGGGTTCTTCGATCATGCGCACATGAATCGGATGTATAAAAAGCTGATTCATTGTTCTTCAGGTGAGTTCAGAAAGAATCTTTTCAACAGACTGGACTACAGTACAATAGATGATTACATTTCCGTTAGTTAAAAATAAAAAAAGAAAGGGAAATGATTATGAAAAAGAAATATTATATTGGACTCGATCAAGGAACAACGGGAACAACGACATTGGTTCTGGATGAAAACTGGAATGTGGTTGCAAGAGGCTACAAGGAACACACACAGTATTATCCGAAGCCGGGATGGGTGGAACACGATCCGCAGGAGCTGTGGCAGAAGGTTATGGAATCAATGTCCATGGCGCTGGCTGAAAGCGGTGTTTCGGCTGAAGATGTGGCATGCATCGGTATCGACAATCAGGGTGAAACGGTTATGCTCTGGGATAAAGTAACGGGTGCTCCTGTCTACAATGCCATAGTATGGCAGGACAGAAGAATGGCTCGTTATGCCGATGAACTGACGACTGAGCATGGCGAGATAATTCGCGAAAAGACGGGACTGATGGCGGACTCCTACTTCAGCGGCCTTAAAATCAAATGGATTATTGACAATGTGGAAGGCGTAAAGGAAAAAATCAGAGAAGGCAGGATTTTGGCGGGTACGTTGGATTCCTGGCTCATCTGGAAGATGACGCACGGACGGGTACACGTTACGGATTGTTCCACGGCGTCCAGAACGATGATGTTTAATGTGCATACGGGAAAATGGGATGATGAAATCCTGGATATTCTGGGAATCAGCAAATCTATCCTGCCGGAAATCTGCGACAGTTCCATGGTATACGGATATACTGATCCGCTGGATTTCTTTGGTGCAAAGATTCCGATTTCCGGTTCGGTGGTAGACCAGCAGGCTGCTCTTTTCGGACAGGCATGCTTCAGCCCGGGAACAATTAAATGTACATACGGAACCGGCTGCTTCATGTTGATGAATACGGGAGATAAACCGGTCTATTCTGCAAACGGACTGCTGACGACCGTTGCATGGAGACTTAATAAAAAGACTACATTTGCGCTGGATGGCGGTATTTATATCACGGGTGCCGCAACTCAGTGGCTGAGAGATGGTCTTAGAATAATAGATAATGCTGCACAGACGGAGCAGATGGCTTACGATGCGAAATCAAACGGAGGCGTATATTTTGTACCGGCCTTTGCAGGACTTGCGGCACCGCATTGGGATTCTTACGCCAGAGGAACCATGGTTGGAATTACCGGCGGTACGACGAGAGAGCACATAGTGAGAGCTACATTGGAATCCACGGCATACCAGGTTAAGGACAATCTGGATGTTATGAATATGGATGCCAGCATGCCGATTTCGATTCTGAGAACGGACGGCGGAGCTGTTGCAAACAATTTCCTCATGCAGTTCCAGGCTGATATTCTTGGAATTCCGGTAGATGTTCCGGTAATCAAGGATACAACGCCTCTGGGTGCTGCACAGCTGGCTGCGCTTGGAATCGGAGAGTTTGATTCCATGGAGGATTTGGCAAAGCACTGGAAACTGGCGAAACGATATGAACCGAAGATGAGCGTGGATGAAAGAGAATCTCTGCTGTACAACTGGCACAGAGCAGTGGAGCGGGCTAAAAACTGGTCCGAAGAATAAACAGGATACATGCGAAGCAGGATTTGCAGAAAAAATGTGAGATACGGCAGCTGCCGTTTCAATAAGTAAAGTAAGTAAATAATATGTTGAAAGCACAAAGCATCTAATGTTTGAAAGGAAGTGTAGAGATGAGTGCACCAAAATTATTCAGTCCGGGACCTATTATGGTAAAGGAAAATGTCAGACAGGCATTGACTCACTACGATATCTGCCACAGAAGCGCAGAATTTGAAGAACTGTTTGCATCCGCTACAGCTAAGATCAACAAGCTGTTCAAGGCAGATGATACATACAGATCAATGATTATTTCCGGTTCCGGTACATCCTCCAATGAAACTGTTCTTTCTTCTATTTTCAACGAGGGAGAAAAAGTTCTTCTGATCAGAAACGGTGTATTTGGAGAAAGACTGCTTGAGATAATCGAAAAGCATAACATCCCGCTCGCAGACTGTGAATTCCCGTGGGCTGAAGAGCCGGATCTCGCCAAGGTAGAAGAAATGATTAAGGCTAATCCGGATGTTAAGGTTATCGCAATGGTATTCCACGAAACATCCACCGGCATGATTAACCCGGTTAAGGCAGTGGGCGAACTGGCTAAGAAATATGACAAATGGTTCTTC
The DNA here is from genome assembly GCA_963603335.1 of Bacteroidaceae bacterium. Lineage (GTDB taxonomy): Bacteria > Bacillota > Clostridia > Peptostreptococcales > Anaerovoracaceae > Lentihominibacter. The sequence goes on from CAVCML010000052.1 coordinate 25,319, forward strand.
GTAGACTGTGTATCCGCAGCTGCAGGCGAAGAAATAAATATCGTTGACATGAACATCACATTTGCTACTTCCGTTGGCGGCAAGTGCCTGGGAGCTTATCCGGGATCGGCTTATGTCTGCGGTAAAATAGATGCTCTGGAGACACTGACTCCGGAAATGGGCAAGACAACTTATCTGAACCTGGCAAAGCACTACATCTCTGCAAAAACCAAGAACCAGACTCCTAACACACCGAATGTAAATCTGTTCTGGGCTTTGGACGTTGCTCTTGATAATGCTCTGGCTGACGGAGGCATAGAAGCAAGAGTAGCCAGATATAAAGAATGCGCCGGAATCCTGAGAAAGGGAATGAAGGACATGGGTCTGAAGTTCCTGCTGGATGACGAAAGCAAGATGTCAAATACCGTAACATCCGTATTCCTGCCGGAGGGTAAAGACCTGAAAGCGTTCCTGAAGGAAATGGAAGATAAGGGATATGTTGTTTACAGCGGTAAAGGCAAGTATGAAGAAATGGGAATGTTCCAGGTTGCAAACATGGGTGAAATTTATCCGGATGACTGCAAAGAATTCCTGAACGTTCTGAAGAGCTGTCTGTAAGACGGCGCAGCCGCTTTGCGGCACAAAGGATTTAACTCCTTCCAACTCCGGGCTGAAGAGCCTGTAAGTAAGAAATTAAGTAAAAAATAAGTATAAGTAAAAACCAATAAAAAACACTTTCGCGGATGCTCCTCACTTTCCCTCTCGCAGGAGACCGAAAGTGTTTTTTATTGGCTTGATATAATATGCGTATGCAGATTTGATACCGGAATCGCTTTGTTACGGCAGTCTGCAGAATTCCGGTTTTCTTTGACGGAATTTGCAGTAATACTTAAATCCGATGGAACGGGCGAATTCCACGGCATCGTTAAAGTGGTACTGATAGTAGTATGGATCGTGGGCATCCGATCCAAAGGTCAGAATCTCACCGCCGAGATCCAGATACCGGCTCAGAATCGAACGGCGCGGCAGCCATGTGCCGGTGCCGTATTTAAAGCTGGATGTATTGATTTCGAGGCCTTTTCCGTTATGAATCAGGAGCTTTAAAATCTCATCAATCTGATCTTCTACGGAACCGTAATCATAGAGAGTACCAATGTAGCGATCCAGAATGCTGAAATGTCCGGCGATATCAAAATCCTGATATTCCTGCAGGCATTCATACATATAGGTGTAGAAATCTTCCAGCTCGGCGGGACCGTCGGCATGAGCAAAGTCATATCGATACATATCATCGTTTCTGGTGCAGTGAAAAGAACCTATAATCACATCGAACGGGTAACTGTTCACAGCCCGCCGCGCCTCTTCGAAATATCCTTTTAAAATGCCGATTTCCATGCCGGATAAAATTTCAATCTCATCCTTGTATTGTTCCTGAGCAGCCTTAAGTGCGGGAAGATAGTGGTCAAAATCCAGTTGGAACGGGAATTCCGGATCGGGATAACCGGGGTCATAGTGATCGGTGACGGCAAGAGTTTTGATGCCGCGGGCGATGGCACCCGCAAGCATTTCTTCCATGGAAATATCGCAGTCATCGGAAAAACCTGTGTGGGTGTGAAAATCACAGGGCAGTACGCATGCTTCCCCGGCTTGCTTGTTGTTTGTTGTATCGTTCATATTTATCATCTCGTTTTCTGTTGCTTTTTCTAATTTTAATTGGCTGGCAGCTGCTGGTTTTCTTTTTCTGTCTTGACGTAATTCAGTTCGAACCAGAAGGTCGTTCCGACTCCCAGCGTGCTTTCCACGCCGAAGTTTACCTTGTGAAGGCTCAGAATCTCTTTTACGATGGAAAGCCCAAGCCCGGTGCCCTCTGCGGCACGTACCATGTTGGAGCTGGCCTTATAATAGCGATCCCATACGTGATCAAGTTCTTCGGCAGCAATGCCGACACCGTGATCCTCCACGCGGCAGACGATGAATTTACCCTTCTTCTTGAGTGTGATGATGACGGTTTTATCTTCACCGCAGAACTTGATGGCATTTGTGAACAGGTTGGAAATGACCTGTTTGATTTTATCTTCGTCACCGTTGACGATGAAGTTTGCCGGCGCATTGAGCTGGAAGTGATAGCCCTCTTCATCTTCCATGATTCGGTAAGTGTTGAGAATCATCTGTGCAGCTTCCGTAATGTTGAAATTCTGGCGCTGCAGCGTCATTTTACCGGACTGCATGCGTGAGATGGTCAGAAGATCGCTTACCAGAGCGTTGAGCCGGTCCGCCTCATCTATGATGACCTGAAGGTGTTCATCGCGCTTCTGCGGATTGTTGCCGGAAATATCCTTAATCATTTCGGCATAGGATTTAATCATGGTCAGCGGTGTACGCAGGTCATGAGATACGTTGGCAATCAGATCCTTCTGCAGCATATCGGATTTTTCAAGATCGATGGAAGCACGGGTTAATGTATCCGCCAGGTTGTTGATTTCGGTATAGTGCCCTCCTTTGAATACGATGCCGTATTCACCGTCCGCCAAACGTTCTGCAGAGTGAGCAATCTTTCTAATCGGACGGGTAATTCTCCCCGATAGATAGAAGGATACGCAGCACGCCAAAAGCAGGGATATAAACGTAACGTAAACCAGCTGGTTGGTCAGAATCTGAATCGTCGAAGTCACAGGCCACAGAGGTGAGAATATATAGACAATCAGAGGCGTTTTGTTTTTTGCAATCAGCACATTGCCGTATGCCAGAATTCGTTTGGAATCATCGATTCCGTCAATGGTGAAGGAGACCGAATCCTCCTGTGATTCCAGAAGCCGTTCGTTTACGGTGGCGATTTGATTGGCGTAGTAACGTGAACTGGTATTATCTCCGGAAGGCTTGAAATACATGGTGCTCCCGTCAAAGGAAGCAATGTATATGTAAATGTCATGAGTGTCGGAAATCTCTTCGATGTTGTCGAGAAATTTCTCGCTGTTCTTGACTTTATAGGCTTTGGTGATGTTCTTTACCACGGCATCGGTCTGTTCTTTTTTCATGACCTCATAAAAGTTGTTGAGGAACAGTACCTGCAGGAACCACAGGATAATCATGAGGAAAGCGGTGAACAGGATGAAATAAAGCCAGGTTTTAAATGTGATGCTGCGGTAATCCAGTTTATGCTTCAAATTTGTAGCCCACTCCTCTCAGGGTAACGATGAAATCCCTGTACTTGCCAAGATTGTTCCTGAGGTTTTTGATATGGGTGTCGATGGTTCTGTCATCGCCGAAGAAGTCATAGCCCCAGATGTCGGACAGCAGCTTATCTCTGGAAAGAGCGATATTTTTGTTTTCCACCAAATAGAAAAGAAGATCGTATTCTTTTGGTGTGAGTTCGACTTTCTCTCCGTCCACGGTTACTGTGCGAGCGGGAATGTTGATTTCAAGGCCATCGAATTTCATTACCTTATCGACCGGCTTTTCAACGCTGCTGTTTCTGGAGAGAACAGCGTTGACGCGCGCCATCAGTTCCTTAGGACTGAAAGGTTTTACCACATAGTCGTCGATACCCAGTTCAAAACCGAAGAGCTTGTCGTACTCTTCGCTTCTTGCGGAAAGCATGATGATGGGGATGTCCTTGATTTTTTTGATTTCCTTGCAGGCGGAAAATCCATCCAGCTTCGGCATCATTATATCCATTATAATCAAATCGTAATCATTGAGTTTACAAAGTCCCACAGCAGTCATGCCGTCGGCGGCTTCCGTAACCTCGTGACCATTAAATTCTGAGTATTCACGAATGACTTCTCTGATTTTCTGTTCGTCATCCGCAACAAGTATTTTAGCCATTTCACAGCCTCCTTTTGTTTCTGTATTTAAAGAATAAAAGTCTAATGTGTTTCCTTTGTGAAGCTTATGTAGTGATTGTACCACAATTCCTTTGCCAGGTACAGAAATTGTGGTATACTTAAAGGGCATCTATGCAGGAAGGAGGTGAATATAAAGTGCTGAGAAAACTCGTGAGAGCTGTATTTACGCTTGCGGGTGCAATGCTTGGTTACGGCGTATTTGCATTGACGAAGTTTTTAGCTCGTTTCTTTGGTCACAGTGACTGGGTCGACTTTTCAAACATGCAGGAATTTTATATTTCTGTTTCATTTGCACTTATTTTTGGATTATTATTCTTCCAATTGACCCCGACGATTAAAAAACAGGGAAACAGAATGGCTGATGATATTGAATCGGATCTTAAAAAGATGTCCACCAACGATATCGTGCTGGGCACGGTAGGTCTGATTGCAGGTCTGATTATAGCATTTCTGATCGGTCAAATATACGCGGGAATCAATATTCCGTACCTGGATGTTATACTGAATATTATTACATACATCGTGCTCGGGTACCTGGGCATAACCATTGCAACAAAAAAAAGCGCAGATATCAAAGCTCTGTGGATGTCTTCGAAAAAAAACTCCTCGGCGGGAGGCAAGGGCGGCAGACAGAAAACGGATGCTGCACCGAAAATTTTCGATACCAGCGTTATTATCGACGGACGTATTTCCGATATAATGAAGACCGGTTTTATCGAAGGCCCTATCGTCATTCCGGAATTTGTGCTTGTGGAACTGCGCCATATTGCGGATTCCTCTGATGCGCTTAAAAGAAATCGAGGCAGACGCGGACTGGATATTCTCAACAAAATCCAGGATGATTACGGTATCGAAATTTACAATACAACGGCGGAGAAAGCTCTGGATGAGATACCGGAAGTGGATGTCAAACTTTTAAAGCTGGCGCAGATTATGAACGGCAAGGTGGTGACCAACGATTTCAACCTCAACAAGGTTGCGGCCATCAAGGGTGTAGAGGTTCTTAATATCAATGAGCTTGCCAATACGCTTAAGCCGGTGGTGCTGCCCGGAGAAATTATGACATTGTCACTGGTAAAAGAAGGCAAGGAAAACAATCAGGCGGTTGCCTACCTGGACGACGGAACTATGATTGTCGTGGAAGAAGGCAAGAGATTTATCGGAAAGAAAATCAAGGTACTGGTTACCAGCGTGCTTCAGACTGCAGCGGGACGGATGATTTTCGGAAAACCTGCGGGAGGAAAGCAGGATAGGGGATAGTTATGTATGAGAATAAGAAAATTGCCGTGATAATTGCGGCAGCGGGGAAAGGCACCCGGGTCGGAGGTCCGGTGCCCAAGCAGTACCTGAAAATCGGCGGAGAACCGGTGATTCTCAAAACGCTGAAGGCTTTTGAGGCACTGGATGAAGTTGATCATATTTTTATCGTAACAAATGAAGAATACATGAATCGCTGTCAAAAAATCGTGGACGACAACGGGCTGGATAAGGTGAGAGGAATTGTTAAGGGCGGAGCGGAGCGGCAGGAGTCGGTCTACAACGCTTTGCAGGAGGTGAATCGCATTTGTCCGGGCGTATCCTATGTTTTGATTCATGATGCAGCGAGACCGTTCGTCAGCGAACAGGTCGTGAAAAACGTTATAAAAGCTACGGCAGAAAAGGGAGCTGCCGTAGCTTGTGTTGCTATGAAGAACAGCCTTCGCCGAATGGACGGCGATGAAAGCCACGGTGTGGATCGGTCGGAGTACTGCTCGGTGCAGACCCCGCAGGGATTTCGTAAAGCAGATCTGATGGAGGCTCATGACAAAGCGCTTCGTGAGGGTCTGCAGGCAACGGATGACGCCATGCTGGCGGAGCTGGCGGGATTCCATGTGGAGGTGGTCGATGGTGATTATCAGAACATCAAGATTACGACCAGAGAGGATTTGCCGGTGGAAAACCGCACGGGAATCGGATTTGACGTACATGCCCTGACAGAGGGAAGAAAGCTGATATTAGGCGGTGTGGATATCCCGTTTGAACGGGGGCTGGACGGACATTCCGATGCGGATGTACTGGTTCATGCGCTGATGGATGCTCTGCTTGGTGCGGCGGCGCTCGGCGATATCGGTCAGCATTTTCCGGACACGGATGATGCATACAAGGGAATCTCAAGTCTGCGTCTTCTGGAAAAGGTTCGAGACCTTTTAGCGGAAAACTTTTTTTCCATAGCCAATGTGGATATGACAATCATGGCACAGCGACCCAGAATCGGTCCCCATATCGAAGCGATGAGAAGCAATATCGCGGAGGTGCTGGGAATCGGCAGAAGCCGGGTCAATATTAAAGCGACAACAACCGAACGGTTGGGTTTCGTAGGACGTGAAGAAGGTATCGCGGCGGAAGCCATCTGTTCGATATACCGATAATAAAGACAGAAAAACAGAAGGAGAAGAACGAGAATGAAATTATCAAAGATGCATTTAAAAACGCTTCGTGAAGTACCGAATGAAGCGGAAATTCCAAGTCATGTGCTGCTGCTGCGGGCGGGTATGATTCGCAAGCTGGTTTCCGGTGTATATGGATTTATGCCGCTTGGATGGAGATCCGTTCGTAAGATTGAGGATATCATCCGTCAGGAAATGGACGCTGCGGGAGGTCAGGAAATTCATATGTCGGCGGTGCAGCCGGCAGAGCTGTGGCAGGAATCCGGCAGATGGGGTGCATACGGTCCGGAACTCTGGAGATTAAAGGACAGAAACGGCAGAGAATTCTGCCTTGGACCGACACACGAAGAAATCTTTACGGATATCGTCCGCAGCGACATATCTTCGTACCGGCAGCTTCCGACGAATCTCTACCAGATTCAGACGAAATACAGAGACGAGGCAAGACCGCGTTTCGGACTTATGAGAAGCCGTGAATTCATCATGAAAGATGCATATTCATTTGACCGGGATTACGAGGGACTGGATAAAAGCTATCGTGAAATGTATGATGCTTACGATAAAATTTTTACAAGATGCGGGTTGACGTTCCGGCCTGTAGAAGCGGATACAGGTGCTATCGGCGGCAGCAATTCCCATGAATTCACAGCCATCTCCGAGGTTGGAGAGAGCGAAATCGCATACTGCACATCCTGCGATATGGCGGCGACGGTAGAGCGCGCAGAATGCAGGGACGCAGCACCGCAGACGGACGTAGAGATGCTTCCGCTTGAAGAAGTGGAAACTCCGGGAACAAAGACCATCGAAGATGTAGCGGCGTTCCTGAAGCTCGACAAGAAGCAGACGATGAAAGCCCTGTTGTTTGTAACCTACGATTTGGAAGGAAATGAAAACGGATACGTGGCTGCATTCGTTCGCGGCGACAGAGAGATGAACATGACCAAGCTGGTGAATGCCCTGAATATTCCGGAACATTCAATTGAATTTGCAGATGAAGAAAAAATGTCGGCAGCGACAGGATGCGTAGGCGGATTCACAGGACCTGTGGGACTCCATGACTGCACCATTGTTGTGGACAGCGAACTTCCGGGCTTGAAAAACCTGTGTGCCGGAGCATGCAGGGAGGACCACCATCTGCTCAATGTCAACTACGGCAGAGATTATGAAGGTGATATCGTAACGGATATTAAGAACCTGGCGGAGGGCGATCCGTGTCCGGTATGCGGTGCGCCTGTAAAACATGCACGCGGAATCGAAGTGGGACAGGTATTCAAGCTTGGAACCAAGTACAGTGACGCTATGGGAGCCGTTTATAAAGATGAAAAAATGCAGTCTCATCCGATTGTGATGGGATGCTACGGAATCGGCGTAACGAGAACGCTGGCAGCTGTTGTGGAACAGCATCATGACGACAACGGTATTATCTGGCCTATGTCGGTAGCGCCGTATCACGTAATAATTACGGTAATGAAGCCGGATGATGAAGTGCAGGCAAAGGTGGCAGAATCGCTTTACGAGGATCTTTGCAGTGCCGGAGCGGAGGTGCTTCTGGACGACAGGAAAGAGCGCCCGGGTGTAAAATTCAAGGATGCGGATCTCCTGGGTATTCCAATTCGCATTACCGTGGGACGCGGAGCGGCTGACGGCATTGTGGAATATAAGCTGCGCCGTGATGCGGATAAAACCGAAATGACGATTGAAGAAAGCAAGGCGCAGGCTTTGAAGACGATTCAGGAAGAAAAATAAATGTCGGGAAAGGACAAAAAAACATATAACAGAAATCTCTTTTGGGAGTTTTTTAAGATCGGTATTTTTACCATTGGAGGCGGAATGGCTATGATTCCGCAGATTCAGCAGGTAGTTGTGCAGGATAAGAGATGGATGACGGACGAAGAAATGGTTGACTGTATCGCTGTAAGTCAGTCGATGCCGGGAGTTATAGCCATTAACAGTGCAACCTATATCGGATGGAAAATCAATGGCATTCCGGGTGCGGTATCCGCTACAATCGGGGTGATTGCACCATCGTTTTTAATCATTGTTCTGGTAGCCTCATTCCTGGGAATTGCGGGTGAGAATCGTTATATTAAGGGCGCTTTTACCGGCATCAAGGCAGCGGTATGCGGTCTGATACTGCTTTCCGCAATCAAGCTCGGAAAGCAGATTTTAAAGGGCCCGTTTCAATGGATAATGGCGATTGCAGCGCTGGTCGCAATCAGCGCTTTTGGAGTTACGGCAGTCTGGGCTGTGCTGGCAGGTGCGGTAATCGGTATTTTGTACAATACTGTCAGATTGAAGCATCAAAACGGGGAAGAGAGGAATGAGAAATGATTTATTTATCTCTTTTCGTCATGTTTTTCAGAATCGGATTGTTCAGCTTTGGCGGCGGTCTGGCCATGCTTCCTCTGATATTTCAAAGCGTGCAGGATTTCGGCATGATGACCGCTTCGGAGTTTTCTGATCTGGTGGCGCTTTCGCAGGTAACTCCGGGACCGATTGCAGTTAATGCAGCTACATATGTAGGCTTTAACAGTGCAGGTATTCCGGGAGCGCTTGCTGCGACACTGGGTGTGAGTCTGCCGTCATTCGTACTGATTCTGATTGTGGTGAAATTTCTTGAAAAGTTTCATGAGAGCAAGGGAATCCAAGGTGCCTTTTTGGGAATACGTCCGGTGACGGTCGGACTGATTGCGGCGGCAGTTATTTTCGTAGGAGAGACGGTGCTGGTCAATGGCCCGATTATCTCAACTAAACTCTTTACAGAGGGAATAAGTTATTTTAACTTGATACCGATTATGCTGTGTGCGGTGACACTGCTGCTGTCGGGTGTCTTTAAGATTAAGCCCATCACGCTGATGATTGTCATGGGTGCTGCGGGAGCGTTGTTATGTGGATAGGCGGAGTAAGAGTCATCGTCATGGATGATGAGAATCGCATGCTGATGGTGTGTCAGCATCATGAAGACCGGGATATCTGGATGGTACCGGGAGGCGGCGTCGAAGAGGGAGAAAGTTCTCTTGAGGCGGCTGTCCGGGAAGTTGAGGAAGAGACGGGCCTTGATGTTAAGATACAAAAACTGCTGTGGCATGTAGAAGAAGTTTCGGAGCGCGGGCAGCGGTTTGTGAATTTCTTTTTGGGAGAAATGACGGGAGGAAATCTGGAACTGGGTGAGGATCCTGAATTTGATGCAGAGCATCAGGTGCTCCGCGAGGTGAAATTCCTGTCAAAAGCGGAGATTCAGGCTCTGGAACATGTGTACCCTGACTATCTGCGGGATGAAGTATGGCACGTATTGACCGGAGAAGATCTGGGATACGATGTATTTAAAGAACGTGAAAAACGTTAGAAACAAAGCATATAAGGAGGAACTGAAAATGCAGTATGTAATAATCGAAATGGAAAACGGAGATATCATGAAGGGTGAACTGTATCCTGAAACAGCTCCGAAAACAGTGGAAAATTTCGTAAAGCTTGTAAACGAGGGCTTTTATGATGGCTTGATTTTCCACAGAGTTATTCCGGGATTCATGATTCAGGGCGGATGTCCGGACGGAAACGGAATGGGCGGCCCGGGATACTCCATCGAAGGAGAATTTGCAATGAACGGATTCAGAAATGATTTGAAGCACGAAAGAGGTGTTCTCTCCATGGCAAGATCCATGAATCCGAACTCCGCGGGATCGCAGTTCTTTATCATGGTGGAAGCTGCTCCGCATCTTGACGGACAGTACGCTGCATTCGGTAAGATTATTGAAGGCATGGAAGCTGCGGATAAAATCGTGGCACAGCCTAGAAATGCGATGGACAAACCTAATGAACCGCAGGTTATGAAGAAGGTAACCATTGTAGAGGAATAGAAAACTTAGGTATTGACAACTGAAAATACCGGTGGTAAGATTGTTCTTGTATTTAATAGCAAACCGAAGACGAGGAAGTAAAACTGAAGAACGGTTTTTCAGAGAGTCCGGGGCGGTGGAATCCGGATAAATGCAGTTTCAGTAAATGGGCCTCTGAGGGCGAGGTGAAAGAAGCGATAAGCTTTCAGTAGCTGAGACGTATGCCGGCGTAACAGGCAAGGAGTGTGATGGCACTCTGCAGAGTGAATGCATAATGCATTAAACAAGGTGGTACCGCAGGCTGACGCTTGTCCTTGAGTGAGGACAAGCGTTTTTTTTATGAGCTGCCTGTATCTTTGATACAGCGCGCAGCTCAAACGCTGGAATTGCGCGGCTTTAGCCGCAGTGCAATTCTTCTGCGATTTTCGAGGGTGCAATTCTTCTGCGATTCGCCTGTATCTTTGATACAGCGCGCAGCTCAAACGCCGGAATTGCGCGGCTGCCTTTTGCAGAGACTCCGGAAGTGTAGTCCATAGAGGAGAAAGAGAGGAAGAAAATGAAAAGAAAGAGTATAGCGGTAATCGCTGCATTGTTAATGGTGATGGCAGCCGTGATGACAGGATTCACCGGATGCGGAGACAAATCCGCTTCGAGCGACGGAGACAAGGTGATTAAAATCGGACTGGTGCAGCTTGTAGAACACACATCACTGGACCAGATCAGAGAATCAATTATCGAAGAACTTGAAGACGAGGGTTATGTCGATGGTGAAAACATCGAAATCGATTACCAGAATGCGCAGAATGAACAATCCAATCTGAAGACCATCTGTCAGGGATTCGTGGCGGATGACGTGGATCTGATTATTTCAATTACAACACCGGCGACACAGGTGGCTATGAGCGAGACAAGCGATATTCCTATCGTATTCTCTGCCGTAACCGATCCGGTAGCATCAGAGGTTGTAGCGGATCTTGACAATCCGGGCGGAAACGTAACGGGTACATCGGATGCCGTTTCCATTGATCAGATTATGGAACTGGCAGATGAGGTTACGCCGGGTTACAAGACCATCGGTGCGCTTTACAACTCCAGTGAAACCAACTCTGTAGCAACAGTGGATGAGCTCAAGGCATATGCCGAAGAGAACGGATACAAGGTAGAGGAAGCAGCAATCACGAGTGCGAACGAGATTCAGCCGGCAGCACAGAGTCTGGCTAAGAAGTGCGACATCGTATTTTCGCCGACGGACAACACGGTAGCATCCTCAATCGCAACGGCAAACGACGTGTTCATCAAGAATAAGATCCCGTTTTATGTAGCTGCGGACTCCATGGTAAAGGATGGTGCGCTGGCAACATGCGGCATCAACTATGAGGATTTGGGTGAGGAAACCGCCAAGATGGCTGTAGAAATCATTAAAGGCGCGGATCCTGCCGAAATGGCTGTAAAGACTATGGAAGATTGTGACATATACATCAACAGCGATACAGCAAGCAGCCTCGGAATCACTATTCCGGACGATGTGCTGAAAAAGGCTGTGGACTTAGCAAAGGAAGATTTATAGAATGTTAGTTGTAACGTTATTAGAAGCATTGGAACTGGGGCTGATATATTCAATATTGGCCCTGGGTGTATTTTTATCGTTCCGGACGCTTAATACGCCGGATTTGACCGTAGACGGCAGTATCGTGACAGGTGCTGCCATTTCTGCCGTTGTGTGCACGGCGGCGGGTGAACTGGATCCGTCGGTGCAGGGCATCGTCTGCATTCTGGGGCTGGTTCTTTCATTCATTTTCGGGATGGGAGCGGGTGCGATTACCGCACTGCTCAATACGAAACTAAAGATTCAGCCTATATTGGCAGGTATATTGGTAATGCTGGGAATCTACTCCATAAACCTGCGGATTCAGGGCAAAGCCAATATAAATCTTTCCGCTCGTAAAACCATTTATTCGATGATGGATGACGCTATGGGCGGATTCCGGTGGAGTTCCATCGTGCTGGGAGTTATAATCGCAGCGATTGTAATCATACTTATGTACGGCTTCCTGAAGACAAGATTGGGCTTCGCTCTGCGGGCGACCGGCGACAATGAGGAAATGGTGCGGGCGGCAGGAATCAGCAGCGACAGGATGAAGCTCCTGGGGCTTTCCGTTTCCAACGGCCTTGTAGGCCTGGCCGGCGGTATGCTGGCGCAGTATCAGGGATATTCCGATGTAGGCATGGGAACCGGTATGGTAGTTATCGGCCTTGCGTCGGTTATCATAGGTGAAGTCATCTTTGGGACGAGCAGCCTTATGCGGCGTCTCATCGCTGTGGCATTGGGTGCGGTCGTATATCGTATGGTCATCGGTGTGGCTCTCTATCTGGGCATGCCGCCGACGGATCTCAAGCTGGTTTCGGCTGTGATTGTAACCATCGCACTGGCAATGGGCATGATGGGAGAAAACTTCTCCTTATGGAAAAAGAAATCCAGAGGAGGTGACAGAAAGAATGCTTAGGATTGAACATCTTACAAAAGTTTTCGGCAAAGGCACAATCAATGAAATGACCGCGTTGGATGATGTGAATTTTCACGGAAATGCCGGCGATTTTATTACGATTATAGGCAGCAACGGCGCAGGAAAATCCACATTGATGAACTGCATTGCAGGGGTGTTTCCTGCGGAAAACGGCAAAATAACGCTGGACGGCATCGATATTACGAAGCTCCCCGAATACAAGCGTGCGAAATACATCGGAAGAGTTTTTCAGGATCCGATGAAGGGAACCGCATTTGATATGACCATCGAAGAAAACCTTTCCATCGCCTACAATAAAATCCGCAAGAGAGGTCTTCAGGTGGGTTTAAACAAGGCGGACCGGGAGCTGTTCAGGGAAAAACTGAGCCTTCTGGGCATGGGCCTTGAGGATCGCATGAAGGAAAAGGTGCGTCTGCTGTCCGGCGGGCAGCGTCAGGCGCTGACGCTCTTTATGGCTGTTATTGCAAAGCCGAAGCTGCTGCTTCTGGATGAGCATACAGCGGCGCTGGATCCTTCGGCAGCAAGAAAGGTTCTGGAACAGACCGATTATTTTGCAAAGGACGAAAAGCTCTGCACCATGATGATTACGCATAATATGAAGGCGGCGCTGGAGCACGGCAACAGAACCATCCTCATGAAGGACGGCCAAATAAAAATGGATATCAGCGGCAGGGAACGGGATGAAATGACCGTAGAAAAGCTGGTTGAAAAATTCGAGATTGATAATGACAGGATGCTGCTGTAATCATATGCATGGCATAAGCGGACGGGGTGAAGGATATGACGTATGCTCCGTTCGCTTTTCTTTTGCTTTTTCCTTACAAATCTCATCCGATTACCATGGAAATATGATATACTTTTATGACGGTGTGCGTATAGATGCACGATAATCGGCAGAATACTTGAGGAGGTATTAATTGATGAGACGAAACTGGGATATGTCCATGATTATAATCGTTTTGATATTGGCGGGAACATCGTTCAGAAGCGGTGCATTCAGTGATCCGATGCAGTGGCTGATGAATAAACTGCTGCTGCTTCCGGGGATTATAATCGGACTGTCATTTCACGAATATGCCCATGCCAAGGTAGCGTACAAGCTGGGAGATCCGACGCCTAAAATGCAGGGAAGGGTAACAATCAATCCTATGGCTCATATCGACTGGATCGGATTTGCAGCCCTGATTTTTGCAGGATTCGGCTGGGGGCAGCCGGTGGAAATCAATCCGGCGAACTTCAGACACAGAAGAAGAGATGAATTGCTGGTTTCCCTGGCAGGGGTTGTGATGAACCTGATTATAGCCGTGGTGTTTGCATTCATAGCAAAGATTATGATTGTGACGCTGGGATACGGCTTTTTATCGGGAACTCTCGGAAAAACGCTCTGGCAGATGGTGACATATGTTATTGTAATCAATCTGGTGCTGATGATTTTCAACCTCATTCCGTGCCCGCCGCTTGACGGGTTTTCGGTGATTACCGAAATTTTCAACATTAAGCATACGAGGCTGTACTGGACGGTTTATCAGTACGGCAACTGGATTTTACTGGCATTGATTGTATTTAATATTACGAGCATGATTTTGACGCCGTGTCTCAATTTCCTGTACAATCTTCTGGCGAACTGCATTATCTATTAAAAACAAACAGGGAAAAGGGTAAAGAAGATGACTGAAATGATGAAAGTAAATCCGTTGTTAAGCAAATTGAATAAACAGCAGCAGGAAGCGGCAATGTGTACGGAAGGACCGCTTCTGATTCTGGCGGGTGCGGGGAGCGGAAAAACCAGCACAATGACCCGCAGAATTGCGTATATGATAGAAGAATTACATATCAATCCGTATCAGATTCTGGCGGTGACATTCACAAACAAGGCTGCCGGTGAGATGCGGGACCGCGTGGAAGCACTGGTGGGTGAAGGTTTGAACATGTGGATTCTCACATTTCACTCCGCATGTCTGCGAATCCTGAGAAAGCATGCGGAAATTCTGGGCTACGGCACCGATTTTGCGGTATACGATCCGACGGATCAGAAAACCGTGGTAAAAAACATTATCAAGGAACTGGGTCTGGATGCCAAGAAATTCAAACCTCCGTATTTTCTCGGCGCAATCAGCAAATGTAAAGAACAGAAGATTTCCCCGGCGGAATATCAGCTGCAGAACGGAGACGATTATAAGGAAAAGTACATCTATGAAGTGTATTTCCGTTATGAGAAAACACTTAAAAAAAACAATGCCATGGATTTTGACGATTTGCTGCTCAATGCGGTGCGGCTGTTTGAGAAGGATGAAGCGGTGCTGAGGGAATATCAGAATAGATTTAGATATATCATGGTGGATGAATACCAGGATACCAACATGCTTCAGTATCAGTTCGTCAAGATGCTGGCGGAGGCACACGACAACATCTGTGTAGTCGGTGATGATGACCAGTGCATCTACCAATGGCGGGGAGCCGATATTCGCAATATTTTGGAGTTTGAAAAGGACTTTAAGAATGCCAGGGTAATTAAACTGGAGCAGAATTATCGTTCAACATCCACTATCCTGGATGCAGCGCATTCCGTCATCGCTCACAACCGGGGCAGAAAGGCGAAAAAGCTGTGGACAGAACATGAAGAAGGGCATAAAATCACCTATTACAGAGCGGAAGACGGACGGGATGAAGCTCATTTCATAGCGGCGGAGATAAATCGTATAAAAACGATAGATCGTAAATACAGCGATTTCGCAATTTTATATCGAACCAATGCCCAGTCGCGAACTTTTGAAGAGGCGTTGTCAAATCGGGGAATTCCGTACCGCGTGCTCGGTGGTCTGCGATATTACGACCGCAAGGAAATCAAGGACATGCTGTGCTACATGCGTCTGGTACAGAACCATGCCGACGACCTGGCGCTGACGCGGATTATCAACGAACCTAAACGGGGCATCGGCGGCAAGACGCTGCAGAAGCTTACGACGCTGGCATCGGTGCGCGGCGAGAGTCTCTTTGAAACGATTCTTGACGATGAGGTGGTATCTTCTTTTTCTGCAAAGGCTTCCGCCAACATTCGAAATCTGGCGGAACTGATTGCCATGCTCAGCAGCGAGCAGAGCAATATGCGGATTTCTGATTTATATGATGAGCTGCTTGTCAAGACGGGTTATCTGAAGGATCTGGAGGATCAGAACACGCTGGAGGCGGAAAGCCGCATTGAAAACCTGATGGAATTCAAATCGGTTATTTACGATTATGAAAAGGATGATGCCAATATCACACTGCCGGAATTTATGGAGAGGATTGCCCTGCTGGCTGATGTTGACAACCACGATGCGAATGAAGATGCCGTGGTGCTCATGACCATGCACAGCGCCAAGGGACTGGAATTTCCGTTCGTCTTCCTTCCCGGAATGGAAGACGGCCTGTTTCCGGGCTGGCGTGCCTTCGATAGAGAAGACGGTCTGGAGGAAGAACGAAGACTGTGCTACGTGGGAATTACCCGAGCTAAGGAGCGGCTGTGGATGACCAGCGCCGAAATGCGAACCATGTACGGTAAGACCGACTACACGAGAGAATCCCAGTTCCTGCGCGAAATGGATAAAAAATTGCTGGAAGGCGATGCGATTTTTGAAAAGAAGCGCAGGGATCCGGCGGAAGGTGCATTTTCAGACGGAATAACCAGAGAAAAGCCGTTGAGACCGTTTGACCAGCTGAAATACGCACGGCAGCAGACAAAGCAGAAGGTGGAAGCACTTTCCGGCAGTTTTCTGCCGGGCGAGCGGGTTTTGCATCCGAAGTTCGGCGAGGGAACCGTTCAGGCGGCGGATGCGCAGACGGTTACGGTTGCCTTTGCGGATGGCACGAAAAAGCTGGCCATCGGCTTTGCACCGATTAAAAAGATATGATGAGATCAATCGAGGAGTAGAATCATGGAAGAAAAGCGAAAGCTCATGGAAGAAAAAGCGGCTTATTTAAACAAGGCTGCCAGAGCCTACTATCAGGAGAGCCGCGAGCTGATTTCAAACCGGGAATACGATAAAATATATGATGAGCTGCAGGCGCTGGAAGAAGAAACCGGCATCGTGCTGGCAAACAGTCCGACCGTTCATGTGGGCTATGAGGTCATCAGCAGCCTGCCTAAGGAGCGGCATCCTTCGCCTATGTTATCGCTTGATAAAACCAAGGACGTGGGGGCATTGAAAGGCTGGCTGGATGATAAGGAGGGACTGCTGTCCTGGAAACTGGACGGACTGACCATAGTGCTGACTTATCAGGACGGCAGGCTCGCAAAGGCGGTCACCAGAGGCGATGGTATCACGGGAGAGGTCATCACAAGCAATGCGCGGGTGTTTGATAATATACCGCTGAGGATTCCCCGGACGGAGGAGCTGGTGGTTCGCGGTGAAGCGGTTATCACTTATGCGGATTTTGAAGAAATCAACAGGACCATCGGCGATGCTGACGCAAAGTATAAAAATCCGAGGAATCTTTGCAGCGGTACGGTGCGGCAGCTTAACAATGAAATTACGGCGCAGCGCCACGTCAAGTTCTATGCATTTTCACTGGCGGCCGGCGGAGAGGAGTGCCGGACACGCGATGAACAGCTGGAGCTTTTGCGGCGGCAGGGATTTGAGACGGTGGAATATGTCAAGGTTACGCGGGAAACAATCGCGGATGCCGTGGCGGAGTTTGAGCGAAGGATTGCAGACTTTCCGGTGCCATCCGACGGACTGGTGCTGATTTATGACGACATCGCCTATGGCAGGTCGCTGGGAAGTACAGCTAAGTTCCCGCGGGATTCCATCGCGTTTAAATGGATGGATGAACAGAGGAAAACTAAGCTGCAGGATGTTCTTTGGAATGTGTCGCGGACGGGACTTATAAATCCTATAGCTGTATTTGAACCGGTAGAGCTGGAGGGAACGACGGTGAGCAGGGCTTCGGTGCATAATCTGAGTATAGTGAAGGAACTGGCTCTCGGAACCGGCGATACAATCAAGGTATATAAAGCAAATATGATCATCCCGCAGATTGCGGAAAACCTGACCGGAAGCGGCAGCATCCGGCCGCCGGAACACTGTCCGGTATGCGGAAGCAAGACGGAAATCAAGGATGAAAACGGAGTCGAGACACTTCACTGTCCCAGCCCTGACTGCCCGGCCAAGCGAATCAAGTCATTTACTCACTTTGTGAGCCGGAACGCACTCAATATCGAGGGACTTTCGGAGGCGACTCTGGAGAAGTTCATAGACGCTGCTATGATTCGTGAATTTGCTGATATTTTCAAACTGGAGCGGTTCAGGAAGCAGATTGTAGAAATGGAAGGCTTTGGAGAGAAATCCTTTGAGAATCTCATTGCGGCGGCGGAGACGGCAAGTCACACAACACCGGCAAGGCTGCTGTACGGACTGGGAATCCCCAACATCGGAGCGGCCAATGCCAGGATGATTGCGGAGGCCTGTGAAAACAAGTGGCAGACCATTCAGAATCTGAGTGAAGAAGATCTGACGGCAATCGACGGCATCGGCGACGTGATGGCGAAAGCTTATACGGCATTTTTTGCAGAAGAAGAAAACGCCCGGATTACCGCAGATCTTTTAGAAGTGCTGACCCTGGATGAAACCTTTGCAGCGAAAGAGGGCGGCGCACTGACTGGACTGACCTTCGTTATAACCGGAAAAGTTCATCATTTTGACAACAGAGATAAAGTGAAGGAAGCTATTGCTGCGGCCGGTGGTAAGACGGCGGGTTCGGTAAGCAGTAAGACCGATTATCTTATCAACAACGACAGTACATCGGCTTCATCAAAGAATAAAAAGGCTAAAGAATTAGGCGTAAAAATTATTACAGAAGAAGAGTTTATAAAAATGCTGGAAGAGGTGTAGCAATGAAACTGGAAACGGGAAAGCTGGACAGTGAACTGTTAAAGAAGCTGGTGTTTGACAGGATTACATACCGCAGTGACGATGTGAGCATACGTCCGGGAATAGGCGAGGACTGTGCGGTCATGGACTTTGGAGATTATGACTGCATCATGTCGACTGACCCGATAACATCGGCGATAAGCGATATAGGCCGCCTGGCCATTCATATCACGTGCAATGACATCGCATCCAACGGAGTGCAGCCGCTGGGAATCATGCTGGCGGTAATGCTGCCGGAGGGTACGACATCGGAGGATGTAGCTTATATCATGGGGCAGGCAGCGGAAACTGCAGCGGATGTAAAGGTGGAAATCATCGGCGGTCACACGGAGATTACGCCAGCGGTGAAGCAGCCGGTCATCGTCTCCACGGCCATAGGCAAGGCGCTCAAGGGCGTTTCGCAGAGCGGCAACGACATGGTGCCGGGTGATTTTATCATGATGACCAAGGCGGTGGGGCTGGAAGGTTCGGGAATTATCGCATGTGATTACGAGAAGCAGCTTTCCGGTGTTCTTTCTGCAAAGGAGCTGGCGAGGGCAAAGTCGTTTTTGAATCTGGTGAGCGTTGTGCCGGAGGGTATCGCGGCAGGTACGGTGGGTACTCACGGCATGCACGATATTACGGAGGGCGGTATTCTGGGAGCTGTATGGGAGATGTGTCAGATTTCCGGACGCGGAGCACAGGTGTGGAAAAAAGAAATTCCGATAGAAACTGAGACGGCGAAAATCTGTGATTATTATGATATCAATCCGCTGCGTCTGATTTCAAGCGGATCCATGGTGATTATAGTCCCAAAGGAAAAAAAGGACCGGATGGAAGCAGCTATGGCACAGGCAGGCGTTTCCTGCAGCATCATCGGCCGCATCGAAGAAGCTGATTTCGGCATCCGTCTTTCGGAAGGCAGCGCACCGGCAGAGGAAGCGTCCGTTTCGCCGGAAAGCATGGCAGAGATAGATCCACCGTATATGGACGAGCTGTATAAGGTGGTTGGGAAGTAACTGAAAAAAGTACTGATAGGAAAATGAGAAAAGAAACTATAGATCTGAATGTAAATAAATGCATTCGGATCTTTTTTTGTTATGTAGAAATGTATACAGCAAAGGCTTAAATAAACAAAATGTTTATATTCAAAAATGAATACCAATACGAAAAATGTCAATTTGGAAATGAATCACAGAACTCAGATATTCAAAAATGAATGAAGCGAGAAATGAGAAACTTTTCAGAATGTTTCTCGTGTTCAAAAAATAATACATGCGGAAGCGTTGAAATCTCAATGTTTTGCAAAAAATATCGAAAAAACAAAAAAAGAATTTGAGAAGTTGGCACGCGTGTTGCTTTATATGAAGGCGTAAAGGAAAACATGGTGAAAACGAAATCGGAGGACTAATCAAGATGACTGATTGCAAAAAACCGCTTGAGGGATTAAAAGTATTAGATTTTACAAGAGTATATTCAGGACCGTACTGCACTATGATGCTCGGCGACCTGGGTGCCGATATCATAAAAGTAGAGCGAAAGGGTGTTGGTGATGAAACGCACTTCTTCGCGCCGATGAAAAATGATGAAAGCGGATATTTCGCTTACTTCAACAGAAATAAAAAAAGTCTGACTCTGGATCTTAAAGCTCCGGAGGCAGTGGAACTCATAAAGGATCTGGCTGAATGGGCAGATATCGTAGTAGAGAACTTCTCACCGGGAGTTGTGAATCGTCTGGGAATCGGATACGAGGATCTTAAAGAACGGAATCCGAAACTGATTTACGGTTCCATCTCGGGATTCGGTCAGACAGGACCGTATATGAAGAAGCCGGCTTACGATGTTGTCTGCCAGGCTATGGGCGGATTCATGTCGCTGACAGGCGAAAAGGACGGCAAGCCTTACAAAGTAGGTCCGTCGGTAGTTGACGCTCTTGCCGGAATTCACATGGCATTTGCCATAATGGCGGCCATCCACCACAGAGACAAGACCGGTGAAGGACAGTTCATCGATGTCGCTATGATGGACACGGCATTCTCGGTTCTGGAAAACTTTGTCGTAACAAAGACGTTGACCGGTGAAGCACCGACGAGAAACGGAAACGCCAATCTGGGATCCGCTCCGTTCAATACATTCAGAACGAAGGACGGATATGTAGCTATCGCCTGCGCAAACAACGGCCTCTTTACAAAGCTGACAAAGGCCATCGGCAGAGAAGATCTCCTGGAAGTACCGGAGTACGCCGAAAATCATCTGAGAAAAGCTCATGAAGATACGCTGAATCCGGAAATCGAGAAATGGACTATGGAGCGTACGGCAGCAGAGGCAGTGGAAATTCTTGATGCCGCAAAGGTTCCGGTAGGTCCGATACTGGGAATCGACGATCTGGTGGAAGATCCTCAGATTAAGGCAAGAGATATGCTGGTGGATATCGATCATCCGATACTCGGCAAGGTGACATATCCGGGAAATCCGCTTAAATTCTCCGAAACTTCGGAACTGAGCTTTGAAAGAGCTCCGATGCTTGGAGAGCACAATGATTACATACTAAAAGAAATATTGGGATTTGATGATGAAAAGATTGAGCAGTTAAAAGAGAAAGAAATCTTTTAGCATAAAGAACATGCTTTGAGGAGTGCTGCAAAAAACTATTACATTTATTCACTGCGGACACTCGAGTAAGTCGTAACAGACAGGACTCCTGCAAAGCTGCGTTCGGAAAACAAATAAATTTGTCTCCATTTATCCATGTATGTCATTAATACGAAGTGCGCAGCCTGCATTTCGCAGGCTGCAGCTTCAGATGGCATATAAAGATAATTAATATAAATTATAACATTACACATAAATAACTTAGCAAATTAACTAACTTAAGAGACATTCTTAACTTAATTTAGTACTCCTTTTTTAGGTATCCGATAAATTATTTTGGAGAAGGTTCGTCGGATATCTAAAGCAGGAGACAGAAAAGTCGTTCCTGAAATGTAACCGTCAATATAAAAGAGGAGGAGCATATGGATTTTTCGTTAAAAGAAAAGACTGCGATTGTAGTCGGAGGAAGCAAAGGTCTGGGCTTCGGTATGGCAACGGGACTTGCGAAAGCGGGAGCCAATGTTGTTCTGGTAAGCCGAAACCAGGGACAGTTAGATGATGCAGCTGCAAAGATTTCTCAGGAAACCGGAAACGCCAACGTTGTTGGTTTTGCAACGGATATCACATCAACAGAAAACATCAACGGCCTTATTGCAAAGGTTTGTGACAAGTTCGGACAGATTGATATTCTGTTCAACGGAGCAGGCGTCAATAAGCGTTTCTCTGCTCTGGAATTCACTGAAGAAGATTGGGACATCGTACAGGATACGCAGCTGAAATACGTATTCTTCATGTGCCAGGCAGTAGCGAGACAGATGGTGGAAAAAGGCATCAAGGGAAAGATTATCAATATCGCTTCTCTGACAAGCGAGCTGGGACTGCCTAATATGATTTCATACTGCGCAGCTAAAGGTGCAATCGTACAGATTACAAAAGCTATGGCCAATGAATGGGCTCAGTACGGCATCAATGTAAATGCCATCGGACCGGGATACTATGAGACCGAGATGACTGCACCGCTCTTTGCAGATGAAAAACGCAGAGCAGAACTCTTTGCAAGAATCCCGCAGAAGAGATTCGGATTACCGTCCGACCTGGCAGGAGCCGCAGTATTCCTGGCTTCAGAAGCATCGGACTATGTAACGGGACAGGTGTTATATGTAGACGGAGGATTCCTCTGTTGTTAATCCATACAAACAATATATTTAATCGCTTTTAGCAAAAAAGGAGAGTAAACAAAATGATGAATGGAAATGAGTACAAGGAAAGTTTAAGAAAAATCCACCCGACGATTTATTACATGGGTGAAAAGATTGACTGCGTGGTAGATCATCCGATGATTAAGCCGCACGTAAATTCTGCAGCAATGACATATGATCTGGCTTGCGATCCGATGTATGAGAACCTGATGACAGCAACTTCTCATCTGACAGGCAAGAAGGTAAACCGTTTTACGCATATTCACCAGAGCATTGAAGATCTGGTAAACAAAGTAAAGATGATGAGAATGATTGCACAGAAGACAGGTACATGCTTCCAGAGATGCGTAGGCTTCGATGCAATGAACGCAACTTTCATCACTACTTATAACATGGACAAGAAGTACGGCACAAACTACCACGAAAGATTCAAGAAGTGGATGACATACGTACAGGAAAACGATCTCATGATCGCAGGTGCTATGACTGACGTTAAGGGCAACAGAAGCCTGAAGCCTTCCAAGCAGGCAGATCCTGACCTCTTCACTCACGTTGTTGAAAAGAGAGAAGACGGTGTTGTAATCTGTGGTGCAAAGGCTCACATGACAGGTATGGCAAACTCCCACGAAATGCTGATTCTGCCGACAACAAATCTGTTGGAAGATGACACGGATTACGCTATCGCATGTGCGGTTCCTGTAGATGCAGAAGGTATCACTCACATCTTCGGAAGACAGACAAACGATCAGAGAAGACTGCAGGGCGACCTGGATACAGGTAACTCCGAATATGCTATCGTAGGCGGCGAAACACTGACGGTTCTGGATCACGTATTCGTTCCTTGGGACAGAGTATTCATGTGCGGAGAAGTTGATTTCGCTCAGGACTATGTAGCAAGATTTGCAGCATATCACAGACAGAACTACGGCGGATGCAAGGTTGGTAACTCCGATGTTCTTATCGGCGCTACTTCCATGATCGCTAAGATGAACGGAACCAGAAAGAACAGCCTGATTAAGGATAAGCTTACAGAAATGATTCATCTGGCAGAAACAATGTACTGCTGCTCCCTGGCTTGCTCTTATGAAGGTGTTAAAGAAGAAGCCGGAAGCTATTATGTAAATACATTACTGGCTAACGAAGTTAAGCTCAACTGCACCAGAAACATGTATGAGATTTCCAGACTGGCTCACGATATCGCAGGCGGATTTATCGCAACGCTGCCTCACGAGTGGGATCTGAACAATCCGGAAACAGGCAAGTGGA
The DNA here is from genome assembly GCA_963603335.1 of Bacteroidaceae bacterium. Classification (GTDB taxonomy): domain Bacteria; phylum Bacillota; class Clostridia; order Peptostreptococcales; family Anaerovoracaceae; genus Lentihominibacter. The sequence goes on from CAVCML010000052.1 coordinate 48,875, forward strand.
TTGAGAAGTTCTTCGTAGGAAATGAAGAGTACACGGCAAGAGACAGAATCAAGATCGCAAGACTTCTTGAAAACATGTCCGGCGGTACTGCTCTGGCAGAGTCCATGCACGGCGCAGGTTCCCCGCAGGCTATGAAGGTAATGATTCTGAGAGAATCCAACGTAGAACAGAAAGAACAGTTCGCAATGGATCTGGCACACGTGAAATTATAATTTCAATCACAGCATCGCGCCGGATTAACCAACCGGCGTGATGATCTGATATATTTAAAGTTTAGCAAACGCGGGTGTAAAAAATGATTTTAGAGAAAGTCTGCTAATTGGAACGCAGCACAGAATGGAGGAAGAACAATGAATGAAGTTGTAATAGTAGAGGGGGTCAGAACCGCTACCGGCGTGTTCGGAGGCTCATTAAGTAAAATTCCGGCACCGGTACATGGCGCAGAATGTGTAAAAGCGCTGGTTGAAAGAACAGGAATAAAGCCTGAGGATATCGATGAACTGATTATCGGAACTCACTTCCAGGCAGGAACAAAAGCTAACCCGGCTCGTCAGTGCGGTATCTATGCAGGTCTGCCGGATACGATCCCGGCATTCACACCGAACAAGAACTGTGCAACAGCCATGAAGGCAATGCAGTGCGCAGCACAGTCCATTCAGGTTGGTGACAATGAAGTAGTAATCGCAGGCGGCTGCGAGACTATGAGTGCAATCCCTTACATCCTGCCGAAGGCAAGATTCGGATACAGAATGGGACCGGGAAAAATCGAAGACAGCATGCTTCATGACGGACTCGTTGACCCGTTCATGAACTACCACATGGGTATTACAGCAGAAAACGTAGCAGAAAAATGCGGCATCACCAGAGAAATGCAGGACAGATTTGCTGTAAACAGCCATAACAAAGCGGAAAAAGCATGGGCTGAGGGGAAATATGACAATGATATCGTGCCTATTACAACGAAGGTAAAGGGACAGGAAGTCGTATTTGACCACGATGAAACATATAGAAAAGACGCAAAGTATGAGAACTTTGCAAAACTGAAGCCTATCTTCAAAGAAGGCGGAACAGTAACAGCAGGAAATGCTTCCCCGATCAATGACGGATCGTGCGTGCTGCTGATGATGTCGGCAGAAAAGGCAAAGGCGCTTGGTTACAAGCCGATCGCTAAGTACATTGCAGCAACGTCAACAGCTCTCAGTCCATCTATCATGGGATACGCACCGGTAAGCGCTGTTGAAAAACTGGAAAAGAAGACAGGAATCAGCCGTTACGATGTAGGTCTTTATGAACTGAACGAAGCGTTTGCAGCTCAGGCAGCAGCATGCGTACAGGATCTGAAGCTGGATCCGGAAATCGTAAACGTAAACGGCGGCGCAGTAGCTTTGGGACACGCTGTAGGATGTACCGGAGCAAGAATCAGCTTGACTCTGATGCGTGAAATGCAGAGAAGAAAGGTTCAGTACGGAATCGCTTCACTGTGCATCGGCGGCGGACAGGCTATGGCAATGATGTTTGAACTGTGCGAATAATAATTTGGAGGAATCAGGATGACTGTTAAAAAATTATATGTCGTAGGTTCCGGAGCAATGGGCTCCGGAATCGCACAGACAGCGGCAACTCATGGTATTCAGGTTACTATGAATGACATAAATGAAGAATTTGTTGCAAAAGGTTACAACAAAATCAAGAAGAGCCTGGAAAAGGCTGTTACAAAGGGCAGAATGACAGAAGAAGCTAAAGAGGAAGCACTTGCAAACTTGACAACTACAGTCTCGCTGGAAGATGCAAAGGATGCTGATTTTGTTATCGAAGCTGCATCGGAAAACAAGGAAATAAAGCTGGGAATCTTCAAGCAGTTAGATAAAATCTGTAAGCCTGAAGCAATCCTTGCTTCCAACACATCTTCTCTGCCGATTACAGAAATCGCAGCAGCAACCGAAAGACCGGATCAGGTAATCGGAACTCACTTCTTCAACCCGGTACCGGCTATGAAGCTGCTGGAGATCGTAATGGGACTTCAGACATCCGAGACAACTTATCAGGCAGCGCTGGCTCTGGGAGAGCAGCTGGAAAAAGTGCCTGTAAAGGCAATGGACAAAGGCGGTTTCATTGTAAACAGACTGGTTGACCCGTTCATCAATGAAGCGGTATTCATGCTTGAAGAAGGCGTTGGTACTGCAGAAGATATCGACAACGGCTGTAAGTTCGGACTCAACCACCCGATGGGTCCTCTTGCATTAGGCGATATGATCGGTTGGGATGTTATGCTGGCGGTTATGGACGTACTGTATTATGAATACGGTGATCCTAAGTACAGACCGGCACCGCTGATGAGAAGAATGGTAAGAGCTGGACATCTCGGTGTTAAAACCGGTAAAGGTGTTTATGATTATTCGAAATAATGAGGTGTGTTATGGAATATAAGAACATTATTTTTGAAAAGAAAGACGGTATCGGCTACGTTACAATGAATCGTCCTAAAGCTCTGAATGCTTTGAATACAGACGTTTTGACAGAACTGGATGATGTGTTCCGTGCAATTGATAAAGACGATGAAGTTCAGGTTGCAATTGTAACCGGAGAGGGAAGATCTTTCATCGCAGGTGCTGATATTGCACAGATGAGCGACCTGAACGGCACAGAGGGCCGCGACATGACAATCCAGGGTCAGCTGGTAATGGAACTTATCGAAACTATCAACAAGCCTGTTATCGCTGCGGTAAACGGATTCGCTCTTGGCGGCGGAAATGAACTGGCTATGGCATGCGACATCAGAATTGCTTCCGAAAAAGCTAAATTCGGTCAGCCGGAAGTAAACCTGGGAATTATTCCGGGATACGGCGGAACACAGAGACTGCCGCGCCTTGTCGGAAAAGGTATGGCAAAGAAGCTGATCTACAGTGCAGAGATGATTGATGCACAGGAAGCTTACCGCATCGGTCTGGTGCAGGAAGTTGTACCGGCAGAAGAGCTTATGGAAGCTGCTGAAAAGCTGGCAAAGACTATCATGAGCAAGGCTCCGATTGCTATCAAGATGGCAAAGGTTGCTATCAATAACGGACTGAGCACAGATCTGAAGACAGGCGTACAGTTCGAAGCGGAAGCTTATACGAGCACATTCGTATCCGAAGACAGAGTAGAAGGTATGAAGGCGTTTGTAGAAAAGCGTCCGGCTGAATTTAAAAATAAATAAACGAGAACGCTACAGCGGAAAGAGATACTCTTTTTCCGAAAAATAATTTTGAACCTTTCCTTAAAGTAAAAGATGCCGGTCTGTTAAAGAACTCGGCATCTTTTATTTATAGAAACAAATGCAGTTTTACTCTATTCCATCGGGGAACAGCTCTTTATATTTTCGAAAGAATGTCGGTTGGCTCATGTCAAGCAATGCAGCAGCTTTATAGGTGGAGCCGCCCTGCCTCATGGCACGTTGAATTAATTCTTTTTCCATGTTTTTCTTGGCTTCGGCATAGGTCGGCAAGGTATCGGATGCTAAAATATTCGATGTTTTCATTTCTGAATTATGAAATTCCTGCTTCACTGTAAATTCCGGTGCAAACGGGGCATCGAGAATATTGTCATCGGCAAAAACGAATTGTTTTTCAATGAAATTTTTTAATTCGCGAATGTTTCCCGGCCAGTCATGGTGCTGCAGATGCTGGATGAAATGCGGGGTCATGATTTTGTGTGCGCCGTATTTCCGGTTCAGATCCTGCAGCGATTTTTCTGCCAGATCGGGTATATCGTCCCTGCGGTCGCGCAGCGGCGGGATGTTGATGGACACCACATTGAGGCGGTAATATAAATCGCTTCGGAAGGTTCCTTCCTCAATCATTTCTTTCAGATTTCGGTTGGTGGCGGCGACGATGCGAACGTCGACTTTTTTGCTCTTCTGTCCGCCGACCCGGGTAACTTCTCGATCCTGCAGAACCCGCAGGAGGGCCGACTGGAGGTTGATAGGCAGCTCACCGATTTCATCCAGGAAGAGCGTGCCTGTATCGGCCAGTTCGAACATGCCGGGCTTTCCCTTGGCACTGGCTCCGGTAAAAGCTCCGGGAACGTAACCGAAGAGCTCTGATTCCAGCAGGTTTTGAGGAATTGCACCGCAGTTGATTTTGATATACGGTTTGCCGTCGCGCATGCTGTGTTTATGAATGTACTGAGCAACGACCTCTTTACCGACGCCGGTCTCTCCCAAAATCAATACGGTTGAATCCATGCGTGAAATTTTTTCCGCCATTGCAAGTACAGCGGAGAATTCATTGCTGCTGCAGACGATGTTTTCATGTGAAGATTCCTGCATAAGCTGGCTTTTATATAAATCCGCACGATCCGTTTCAACCTGAAGTTTTTTGTTCAGGCTGATAATCTCGGTGATATCGCGAACGTTGGTGATTACATTGCGGACATTTCCGTTGTTGTCAAATACAGGGCTTCCGGTGATGAATACCTCTTTGTTGTTTGAATTCGTCTGTGTGCGGGTTATTACCTCCTTGCGTTTAACGACATCGTGCGTAATGCTTGTAGAGAGTATGCCTCGTGCGATAAGATCGTCCATATACTCACCGACAAGTTTTGTGCGGGGTATACCGGAAATTCGTTCGTATGCTTTGTTGACAAGGATTGTTTTGCCGGTGTAATCTGTGATATAGATGCCGTCATAAGAATTGTCAAGGATATCGCCGAGCAGATGTGCGTTTCTGAGATTTCTGTTGGTGCGCTCATCGTATATGTTTGCGTCGGTCAATTCGCAGAGATGGCTTACGACGGCGAGAATTTCATTATCGTGAACGAGAGGAATTCGTTCTGAATATACTTTTTTGTTTTTAAGCGTAAATTCCTTCGGAAGCGATGCAAGGTCGCCCGCTTTTGAGAAAGTGAAAGGGCACAAAGGGAGCGTATTGTTTAAGTCATGATCAATCATCGATGATTCAGAGACCTCAAAAAGCGCAGCAGCCAGATAGTTTGCCATAACAATTCTGTTGTTGGAATCGATAGCGATGACAGCCATATTGGAAGCTTCAATGTATGAATCGGTAAAATCATTTATGATTTCAGGAAGCTCGGGACAGCTGCCTTTGTAATTTGGAAAAAACAGATTTAAGTACTCTGTAATGAATGTTTGTGAAATCATATAAACCACCTCGTTTCATGGTATAATATTGTATATGATTTAACAATTATATCACAAATAGAGGAATGCGGACATGAATAATAAATATAGTATCGGAATATTGTTTTGCGGCGGATGCAATTGCTACTATGACAGAGAAAAATTTTACAGGGAATTACAGGAAAATATGAAAGACGATTGTGTGTTCTCATATTACAGGGAGGAGTGTGAATACGATCTCGTTCTCATGATCAACGGATGCCAGTCGGAGTGTCTGATAGGACATGAATACGGTGCGGACAAACTTCTGATCAATAATAAAAATTATGAAAATGCGGAAAAGCTTATACGGGACGCACTTAAATATTCATAGATGAATACAAAACGGATTCAAAAGTGAATCAGGATTCGTTATTGAATTTTGAATAAATGAAAATTTCAGAAAGAATAAATGCCCAAATGAAACCCGTTGAAATCAGACGGTTTCAGCGCCTATTCATTTTGAAATAAATAAATTGAATAATGAATAATTGGCACGCAATTTGCGATATATATTGGCGGCGCCAAAAGAAAGTTATTATAATTGACATTTTATTTATTTCAGAAGAATCAGAAATCGTTTATTTGGAATTGAGAAAGGAAAAAGTATGAGTACACAGAACAATAATCTGGAACGCCAGACTTTTGCCAAAACTCTTGGTAGAGGAGAAATTTGGGCATTCGCCTTCGGATCTGTAGTAGGATGGGGCTGGGTAATGCTCGCAGGAGGCTGGGTAAGTTCAGCCGGAAGTGTTGGAGCTATTATAGCATTCGTAATTGCAGGACTTGTTTGCGGATTTATCGGAATGGCATTTGCAGAGCTTTGCCCTATGATTCCTCAGACAGGAGGCGTATTGGTATTTGCTTACAGAGCAGGTGGATATAAATTCGGCTGGTTCGCAGCGTGGGCGATGGCATTCGCTTATATCGCAGTAGCATGCTGGGAAGGTCCGGCGTTCGGAAGTGCGGTGGAATATCTGATTCCGCAGCTTACAAACAATGCGGATGTTCTTTATTCTATTGAAGGATATGATGTAACTCTGCCATGGGTTATCATCGCATTGGCAGGTACTGTATTCACAATCATTTGCAACTGGATCGGCATGAGCTTTGCTAAGATTGTAAACACAATCGCAGCACTGGCACTGGTAGCCGGTGGTTTAATCTTCTTCTTCGGAGGTGTAACATTAGGTGATGTTTCCAACGCTCTGCCTGCATTCAACAGCGGCTTCAGCGGCATATTTATCGTACTTATGGCTGCACCGGCTATGTTCGTTGGATTCGACGTTATTCCGCAGTCGGTAGAAGACATGAAGATTCCTATGAAGCAGGTTGGTAAAATGGTTATTTTGGCAATCGTGCTCGGAGCAATCTGGTACATCCTGATGATTATAGGATCCTCTTTCGGCGCACCGGCATCATTCCGTGACAACGCAAGCATCCCGGTAGCTGATATCGCTACTTATGTATTTGGATCCAAGATCTTCGGTTCATTCGTTATCATCGCAGGTATCGGCGGCATCCTGACAAGCTGGAACGCTATGTACATCGGGGCTACAAGAATCCTCTTCGCACTTGCAAGAGCTAAGATGCTTCCGCCTGTATTCAGCAAACTGCACCCTAAATACAATTCACCTACAGCAGCTCTGATTCTGGTTGGAGCACTGGGACTGGCATCCGTATTCCTCGGCAAGAACGCACTGGGATGGTTCGTAGACGCAAGTTCCTTCGGTACTGTAGTAGCATACTTCTGCGCAGCTTTGGCATTCTACAAGTTAAAGGTAGACGAACCGGATACAGAAAGACCGTTCAAGGCACCGTTAGGAAAGTTCATGGCTATCCTGGCTATCGTATCCTCCGGATTATTCATCTGCATCTACCTGCCGTTCAGCCCATCCGGTGGCCTGGGACATATGGAATGGATCATGGTTGCTCTGTGGACAGTAATCGGTATCATCCTCGCTATCAGCGTTCGCTGCAGCAGCTACTCCAAGGTTACAGCTGCTGAACGTGAATACCTGATCTTTGGTGAAGAATATGCCAGAAAGTCTATAATAGACGCTGACAAATAGTAACTTGATTAGATAAAACGTAAATATAAAAATTCATTCTAATGAAGAGAAAGCAGTCATGCAGTGACGTAAATGTTGCTGCATGGCTGTTTTCCTTTTGCATAAAAAAATATCGGTATGCAAGCGAAAAATCCTTGAAATCTAAACGCGTATGCACTATTATGTACAATGTGGCGTGTATAATTATACATGCATGAGTAAACATCAGGAGGTTGTTATGGCGGAAATTAAAGTGGATGTCAGCAGATGCAAAGGCTGTTTTTTATGTACAAGCGTTTGCCCTAAAGGCGTGCTGATACCATCGGACGAATTAGGTGTAAAGGGATTCCCTATCGTACACCGGGACGAGACTAAGGAATGTATCGGATGCGGAGCCTGCTACAAAATGTGCGGCGACTACTGCATCGAGATTATAGATTAAGAGGAGGCAGAATCATGGCAAAAATATTAATGAAGGGAAATGAAGCCCTGGCTGAAGCCTGCCTTCGCGCCGGATGCAGATTTTTCAGCGGATATCCCATTACTCCGCAGACTGAAATTTTAGAGTATCTTTGCTGGAGAATGGATGAAGTCGGCGGTACATGCGTGCAGACGGAATCCGAGCTTGCCGGCGTTAACATGCTGCTCGGCGCAGCATCGGCAGGTGCGCGTGCATTGACAACAACATCAGGTCCGGGATTCTCGCTTAAGCAGGAAGGAATCTCATACCTTTGCGGCAGTGATGTGCCTGCAGTTATCGTAGACGTACAGAGAATAGGGTCTGCACTTGGCGATATTTTCATGGGACAGGGCGACTACTGGCAGTTGACCAGAGGCGGCGGCCACGGAGATTACAGAACTTTGGTTCTGGCACCGAACAGCGTGCAGGAGAGCGTTGACTTAGCAGGAGAAGCATTCGACCTGGCTGAGAAATATCGTCATCCGGTAATCATCGCCACAGATGCTACTATCGGCCAGATGATTGAACCTGTAGAACTCCCGGAGATGCATGAGCATGACATGGATCAATATGACTGGGCTATCAGACCTCGCCGGGAAGGCGAACCGCAGAGAGCTATCTGGAACCGTTACTGGGATTGGGACTGGAAGGATACGTCCGTAGGCGGACATATGTATCCGAAGTATCTGCTGGACAAGTACGGCCGGATGGAGGAGACAGAGCAGCGCTGGGAGGAAGTGGAGACTGAAGATGCTGAGATTATTATGGTAGCTTACGGCACAAGTGCCAGAGTTGCCAAGTCCGCAGTTGCCCGCGCTCGCAAGGAAGGTATCAAAGCAGGCCTTATCAGACCTATCACGCTTTGGCCGTATCCTAAGAAAGCATTCGACAAACTGGGAAGTCAGGTTAAGGCAATTCTCGATGTAGAGAGAAACATTCTTGGTCAGATGAAGGATGATATCGTTCTGGCAACGGGCAATAGGCTGCCGGTTGAATTCTATGGTGAATACTGGGACAACATGAACGAGATTAAGATGGTCGATATTGCCAGAGACATGCTGACAAGATATTAAGGAGGTGCCTCAATGAACTTTAAAATAAATAAAGATATCGACATGGACAAGCAGGCTTCCTGGTGTCCCGGATGCGGTCATGGCATTGTTTGCCGCGTTATCACTGACGCGGTAACAGAACTCGGCGTAAGCGGTAAAATTATCACAGTTGACGATGTAGCGTGCGGCCAGTTCGGACAGTTCGCTATGAAATACAATACTGTTATGGGTGCGCACGGCAGAACCATTCCTACCGCTGCCGGTATTAAGAGAGTCAGACCTGATTCCCTGGTTATTGCACGTCCGGGTGACGGATCGGCGTACAGCATAGGTATTGAGTCAACATTGTACAGCGCAATTCGCAATGAGAATATCTTAGCAATCGTTATTAACAACAGCGTATTCGGCATGACAGGCGGACAGATGTCACCTACATCACTGCCCGGGATGAAGACTGCAACATCGCCTTTTGGACGTGATGAACGCAAGAACGGCAGCATGGTAGACATCTCCAAGATTCTGGCCGGAACCGATATGGCATATATGGCACGTGTAGCAGTTAATACACCTGCCAATACCGATAAGGCAAAGAAGGCAATCAAGAAGGCACTGGTAAAGCAGATGAACGGCGAAGGCTTCTGCCTGGTCGAGGTTCTCAGCATGTGCCCGACCAACTGGAAAATGTCCGAAATTGACGCTTGTGAATTCATAAAGACAACACAGAGTAAGTATCTCCCGTTAGGAGAGTTCATAGACAGAGAGGGGGATAAATAATGAATGAGATAATCTGCTCAGGATTAGGAGGACAGGGTGTTCTCGTTGCCGGCATGATTTTAGCCGATATGGCTATGGAGGATGGCAAGAACGTTTCCTGGTATCCTTCATACGGATTCGAGATGCGCGGCGGTGCAGCCAACTGTGAGCTCAAAATCGGCGATGAGGATCTGCAAAGCCCGTATTGCCTGGAACCTGATGTATTATATACACTCAGCGAATCGGCTATTGATTCGTTCGAAGACAGACTTAAGCCGGGCGGCGTACTGCTGGTGAATTCAAGCCTTACCAGCGATGAACGCAAGTATCGTGATGATATTACGGTTATCAAGGTGCCGGCTACCGAGATTGCAAATGAACTTAAAAACGGACGCGGCACTAATCTGGTAATGCTGGGCGCCATGGCAGCTGCATCGGATTTATACGATGTAGAACAGATGCAGGCAGGCATTCGGAATTACTTCGGCAAGAAGGGCAAGAACAATCCTAAGAACGACCGGTGCTTTGAGCGCGGTGTTGAAGCGGCAAGGGGGCAGTTATAATATGACAGATATGAAGATGCCTCTGGAAGGCGTTAAAGTTGTTGAGATGGCAACGGTTGTTGCCGCACCGACCACGGCACGCGTACTGAGCACATACGGTGCTGATGTCATCAAAGTTGAAACACTGGGCGGAGATGTAATGCGTCTTGCCGGCACTCATGAATTAACGCCGTATACTGATGAATGCAACCCGTTGTTTACAATTCACAACAGCGGCAAGAAATTCATCGCAATAAATTTCAAGACGCCGGAAGGCAAGAAAATTTTAATAGACCTTATCAAAGATGCGGATGTTTTCATCACTAATGTCCGCGAGAAGTCAATGATAAAAAACGGTCTTGACTATGAAACGTTAAAAGAGATTAACCCGGGACTCATATACGCTCAGTTCACCGGCTACGGCAGCAAGGGACCTGCAGCTAACGACCCCGGATTTGATATTACAGCGTTCTGGCTCCGCGGCGGAGCTATGGCTGACTGGGAGACTGAAGGCGCATTCCCTATGGTTCCTACATATGCATTCGGCGATATGGTTACAAGCAATGCATTCCTTGCAGGAATTATGATGGCTCTGTTCGCCAGGACCAAGACCGGCAAAGGCACTAAGATTGATACTTCGCTCTTAGCAAGCGGCATTTGGTGCAATGCTATCGGTGTGGTGCAGACGCAGTTTGATCGCAAGCACCTTAACCCGGATCCGCTGACGCCGCCGGATCCGTTCAGCCAGACATACCTTTGCGCTGATAATAGATGGATCGGCGTATACTGCAATGAATATGAAGCTGATAAAGCCAAGTTTGCAAAGCTGCTGGACTGCGAGGATATATTAGATGATTCAAGATACGAGAATGTTGAGACAATGCACAGCTCCGGAGCGATTAGAGAGATAACTGCACGTCTTAATGAAGTTTTTAAGACCAAGACTTCCGAGGAGTGGCGCCGGTTTTTCAGTGAGAACAACGTAGCTGCAGAGATTATGCAGCAGTCATGTGAGGTATCAAGTGACCCGCAGGCTATAGAGAATGAATACATGGTACCGGTGGAATATAACGATGAGGATCATACCACTGTTATGATGCCTAATCCGCCTATCATGTTCAGCGATTATGAGAGACGCGAGAATGTCCCTACCGGATCAATCGGAGAAGATACCGATGCAATCCTCGAGAGCATGGGATATTCAGAAGAAGAGATTCAGAAATTAAGAGATGAGGGCGCTATAGGTTAGCAGCGATTATGAGACTTTAATCGATGGAGAAAAATATGGAGAATTTAAAGAGTAATAACAAGATTAAGGCTGTTGTGGATAAGCCGATATCCATTACCTGTATAGCACTGATTGTGGCTTTCGTGGTACTGGTTATAGCCAAACCGGACGCAACGCTGAATGTGGTAAGCGTAATTTTTGACTATGCAACATCAATATTCGGTGTACCGATTTTATGGTTCGTATTCATCGGACTTATTATCTGTCTATACTTAGCATTCAGCAAATACGGCAGCATTAAGCTGGGTGAAGGTGAGCCGGAATACTCACTGTTTAGTTACATTGCAATGATGATGTGTGCAGCGCTGGCGGCAACTGCCGTTTACTACTCGTTCGTAGAGTGGTCGTTCTATTTAACGGACCCGGCTTTCAATATTGAGGCATACTCGCAGGAAGCTGCAGAGTATTCACTGGCATATGCTTTCTTTCACTGGGGATTCTCAGTGCAGGTAGTGTTCGTACTGATCAGTGTGTGCATGGCATATGGATTCTATGTTAAGAAGGTGCCGCATCTTAGAGTCAGCGCTATCTGCGGTGCAATGATGGGAGACTTTAAATACAAAGGCGCATTGTGCAAAATCATCGATGCACTTACAATTCTGAGTGTTATCGGTGGTGTTGGTGTGGTATCAATGGGCGTAGGAGTTCCGATCATCAGTGCCGCCATTTCTAAAGTGCTTGGTATTGAAGCTGACTTTACAGTTAACTTAATCGTACTGCTTATTGTAGCGGCAGTATTCTCATTCACTTCATTTGTTGGCGTTAAGAAGGGCATGAAGAGACTCAGTGATATGACAGTATGGCTTATGATTCTCATTATGGGCTTCATCCTCGTCTTCGGACCAACGAAGTTTATTGTGAAGAACTTTACGTACAGCTGCGCCAAGATGCTGTCAAACTATGTAGATATGAGTTTATATACAGATCCTATTGGCAACAGCGGTTTCCCGGAAGCCAATACAATTTTTCTGTTCACACTGGCATTCAACTATGCAGCACTTATGGGCATCTTCATTACGAAGATTTCCAGGGGCAGGACTATTAGATCATTGATTCTAAGCTGTCTGGGAGGCATCAGCATCGGAACATGGATTATGTTTGGAATCAATGGCAGTTTCGGGCTTAATGCTGAACTTACAGGTGAGTTTGAACTGTCAAAGGCAAGTGACCTTCAGGCAGGCCTTATGGATTTGCTCGGAACACTTCCGCTGGGCACGGTCGTATTGCCGATAGCTTTTGCACTGGTAACCATAGGATTCCTGGCAACATCACTGGACTCGGCATCCTTTGCAATATCAGCGGCAGGATCTAAGAGGCTGGATCAGAATGGCAATCCTAGTACAGCATTCAGAATGTTGATGTGCTTAGTGCTTGTGCTTATTCCTATGGCACTGCTGTTTACGGGTGCACCGTTTTCAGCAATCAAGACTATTTGTATTGTTTTATCGATTCCATTCCTGTTTATAATCATAGGAATGCTGATAGGCCTATTCAAATGGCTCAAACGAGATATTGTATAACTTTGTATTTTTAGGGCGCGGTAATGCGCCGTCTGATATAATTGTTGAGTAAATTTTAATAAGAGGAGGCTAATATGCCAGTTTTAAGTGAAAGAGTCGGTACATTTACTGACTCGGTTATCCGCAGAATGACAAGAATAAGCGACGAACACGACGCAATCAATTTATCGCAGGGTTTCCCTGATTTTGATCCGCCTAAGGCAATCATGGACAGACTTGCTGAGGTAGCATACGAGGGACCTCATCAGTATTCGGTAACTTACGGCGATCCTAACATTTTAGAGGCGATTGCTCGTAAGCAGAGCAGAACGTCCGGACATCCGGTAAATCCGGAAACAGAGATCTGCGTTACCTGCGGCGGTACGGAAGCTATGATGGCAGCAATGATGACAATCTGTAATCCGGGGGACAAAGTAATGGTATTCTCACCATTTTATGAGAATTATGGTGCAGATGCGATTTTATCAGGTGCAGAGCCGATTTACATTCCGCTGGTACCGCCTGAATATAACTTCGATATTAATCTGATTGAAGATGGCTTTAAGCAGGGTGCAAAGGCAATCGTTATTTGCAACCCTTCCAACCCGTGCGGAAAAGTGTTCACTCGTGAAGAACTTACAGCAATTGCCGAACTTTGCATTAAGTACGATGCATTTGCGGTAACGGATGAAGTATATGAACACCTGGTGTATGCACCGGCTGAGCACGTATACATGGCATCACTTCCGGGAATGTGGGATCATACGATTACCTGCAACTCGCTCAGTAAGACTTACTCCATCACCGGATGGCGCCTGGGATATGCTATCGCCAATGAGGAAGTTACAGAGAATATCAGGAAGGTGCATGACTTCTTAACGGTAGGTGCACCGGCTCCGCTGCAGGAAGCGGCATGTGCAGGTCTTAACATGCCGGAGTCTTACTATGATGAGCTTACCAAGATGTATACGGAAAAACGTGATTATTTCTGCAAAGGCTTAGACAGCATCGGTCTTAAGCACAATATTCCGGAGGGTACATACTTCGTACTGGTAGATATCAGCGAATTTTTGGCACTGCCTCAGTTCGAAGGTATGGACGATCTGGAATTCTGTGAGTGGCTGATTATTAACACCGGAGTTGCTGCGGTACCGGGATCAAGCTTCTTCAAAGAAGAGGTTAATAACTTGATTAGATTCCATTTTGCCAGAGAAATGTCAACTATCGATGAAGTTATCAGGAGATTGAGCAAGCTTCAGGACTTACTCAAATAGATCGGATTAAGCTTTGTATTAAAAACAGAACAGAATAAAATCTCAAAAGCCAGTCGTTGACTGGCTTTTATAATGGAGAAAAACGGATGCGATTGTTAGTTGAATAATAAACTAAATAAATTATATATTTGTGGTTGAATTTGGTTTAAGTTGTGGTATAATACCTTTTGTTGCACTTGTATACAACATACATAATACGGTATAAATTCGAATAATCATAAGATCACTATAAATGTTACAGTTATGTCATTTGCAAGGAGGGACATAAATGAGTAAGAGTAAAGAAGCATTGGTGAATTACATCTTTTCTCTGCTGCCTCAAGTTGACTGCGGCGGATGCGCTGAGAAGACTTGCCGGGCATGTGCAGAGGCGATGGCCGATTCACAGGCTCCGGACCTTTGCACGGCTGCATGTCAGGACATGGCAGACAAAATCGCAAAGGAACTGGAAGTGAAAGCTCCTGTAATTGAAAAGCAGGTTGCTTTCCTGGGCTGTGCCGGCAGTGCAGCCGGTAATAACCGTTTTACCGAGATGGGATGCACATCATGTTTTGATGCTGTAGATTTGGGTTTTGAGAGAGAGGAATGTAAGGATGGTTGTATTGGACTTGGTTCGTGCATTACAGCCTGCAAATTTGATGCTATGAGCATTGAGGACGGTAAACTGGTAATCGACAGAGAGAAGTGTACCGGATGCGGAGTTTGTGCAGAGGAAATCCACTGCCCGCAGAACATCATCAGAATGATCCCTGCTGAAGCTACTAACTTTATTCCATGTTCATCAACGATTGAGGAAGAAGACAGAGTAAGAAAAATCTGCAATTACGGCTGTATCGGCTGCGGCGAATGCGAGATTGCCTGCCCTCAGGATGCCTGCCACATAGTCGATAACTACGCTGTTATCGATTACAGCAAGTGTGCGGGATGCGATGCCTGCACTATCAGATGCCGCAAGAAAATTGTCGTTGATACATACCATGATTTAACCAAGTTAAAAGAAAAGGTTGCTTTCGTTCACTGCAGTGAAGGTAAGAAGGCTGCTGAAATTTACGAATCAAAGGGTATCACTACGTGTGAGCAGGCAGCTAAGCAGAATCAGATTGAACTCGGCCTGTGTACTACGGGCTGCTGCGGCCTTGGCAGCTGCACTAAGGTCTGCAGGTACGGAGCGATTACCATGGTGGATGGTAGCGCACAGGTTGACCCCGAGAAATGCGTAGGCTGCAGAGACTGTTATCTGACATGCCCGAGACATATCATCTCGATGGTTCCGTACAGTGGTCAGAAGATGGTAGCATGCTCATCAATTTACGATTACGAAGATAAGGCTGCCGTATGTGACGGTGCATGCGTAGGCTGCGGCGACTGCCAGGCTAACTGCCCCAACGGAGCAATCTATATGAAGGATGCACACGCAGTTATCGATCCTGATATCTGTGAAGACTGTCACATGTGTCAGTATGTATGCTCAAGAAACGTAATCAAAGAATTGAAAGTTCCTGAATTTATCTTTACTCAGAGAGAAGTTATGGGCGTTGGGAAAGGAGAGCTGTTCAGATGAGAAAACTTAAAACTATGGACGGAAACACAGCAGCGGCACATGTAGCATATGCCTTCTCGGAAGTTTCCGCTATTTATCCGATTACACCATCATCTCCAATGGCAGAGAGCATGGATGAGTGGGTATCTGACGGAAGAAAGAATATATTCGGTGAGCCGGTTAAAATCGTAGAGATGGAATCCGAAGCAGGAGCTGCAGGTGCGGTACACGGTTCAATTACTGCCGGTTCATATACATCTACATTTACTGCATCACAGGGTCTGCTTCTCATGATTCCAAACATGTATAAGCTGGCCGGTGAGCAGACACCTACTGTATTCCACGTTGCAGCCAGAGCACTGGCTACACATGCCCTGTCAATCTTCGGAGACCACTCTGACGTAATGGGCGTTCGTCAGACAGGTTTTGTTATGCTTTGCTCCAACAGTGTACAGCAGACTATGGACCTTGCTGCGGTGGCACATCTGGCAACTATCGCAGGCAAGCTGCCGATGCTTCACTTTTTTGATGGCTTTCGTACATCGCACGAATATCAGAAAATTGAAGTCTGGGATTATGATGATTTAGCAGATATGGTGGATTGGGATGCAGTCAAGAGATTCCGCAAGTCGGTAATCAATCCGAATAATCCGCACAGCAGAGGTTCCGCTGAGCAGCCGGAAACATTTTTCCAGCACAGAGAAGCATGCAATACCGCTTACGCAGAAGCGCCGGATCTCGTTGCAGAGTACATGGATAAGGTTAATGCCAAGATCGGTACTGATTATAAGCCGTTTAATTATTACGGTGCGCCGGATGCCGAAGAAATCATCATCGCTATGGGTTCTGTATGTGACGCTGCAGAGGAAGTTATCGATTACCTTAACGAGAAGAAGGGTAAGAAGGTCGGTATCGTTGAAGTTCATCTGTACAGACCGTTTTCGCCTAAGTATATGCTTAAGGTTATTCCTAAAACAGTTAAGAAGATTGCTGTTCTTGACAGAACAAAGGAACCGGGCTCAGTCGGTGAGCCGCTGTACCTTGACGTTCTGTCAGCCATCAAGGGAACTGAGTTTGAGAATTGCCTGGTAGCGGGCGGTCGTTACGGCCTTGGTTCTAAGGATACTCAACCGGGGGATATTCAGGCGGTATATGAGAATCTGTGGAGCGACAGTCCTAAGAAGGAATTCACTATTTCAATCACAGATGATGTAACGCACTTGTCGCTTCCTGTTACAGAGAATCCGGATGTTGCACCTGCTGACACTAAAGCATGCAAATTCTGGGGACTTGGTGCGGACGGCACCGTCGGTGCAAATAAGAACAGTGTTAAGATTATCGGCGATCACACGGACAAGAAAGTACAGGCATATTTCCAGTATGATTCCAAGAAGTCCGGCGGTGTTACAATCTCTCATTTGAGATTCGGCGATTCTCCAATCAAGTCAACTTACTATGTTAAGCAGGCGGACTTCGTAGCTTGCCACAACAGTGCTTATCTTACTAAGTACGAAATGGTTGAAGACGTTAAACCGGGCGGCTTCTTCCTGCTTAACTGCGTGTGGAATGATGAAGAACTGGAGGAACACATACCGGGTAAAGTTAAGAGATACATTGCCAACAACAATATCCAGTTCTACACTTGCGATGCTGTTAAAATCGCCAAAGAAGTAGGTCTGGGTGCAAGAAGAACCAATTCGGTGCTTCAGGCCGCATTTTTCAAATTATCACAGATTCTGCCAATCGACGATGCAGAGAAATTCATGAAGGATGCTATAGTTAAGACATACAAAAAGAAGGGTCAGAATATCGTTGATATGAACAGTGCCGCTGTTGAACAGGGCATCAAAAACGTTCATATGGTCAGCATACCGGAGTCATGGAAAAATGCTCCGGACGATCCGGCTCCGGCTAAGTTAATTGGCAGAGACAAGCTTCACACCGACTACCTCAATGAGGTCTTCCTTCCTACAAATACATTAACCGGTGATGCCGTTCCGGTATCAAAATTCCTGGCCACCGCCAACGGTATGGTGCCGGCAGGTACAGCTGCTTATGAGAAGAGAGGCATCGCTGCAGACGTTCCTGTATGGGACAGCACTAAGTGCATGCAGTGCAACTTATGTTCAGCGGTTTGCCCTCACGGCGTAATCAGGCCGTTTGTTTTAACCGAGGAGGAGGCTGAAGGAGTTGAAGGCGTTCTGGATATGAAGGGCTATAAGGATATGAAATATACCGTAGCCGTTTCAACTCTTGACTGCACGGGCTGCGGATCATGTGCACAGGTTTGCCCGGCCAGACACAAGGCACTGGAGATGATTCCTGCAGAGACGGAATACGTAGAGAAGGCACAAGCTAAGTTCACTGATCTGTTCGAAAATCTGTCGGAGAAGAAGGATATTCCATTCAAAGATGACACCATCAAGGGTTCGCAGTTTAAGCAGCCGCTTATGGAGTTTTCAGGAGCTTGCCCGGGATGCGGCGAATCGCCGTATGCTAAGTTAATCACTCAGTTATTCGGTGAGAGAATGTTCATTGCCAACGCTACAGGATGTTCATCAATCTGGGGATGTTCAGCACCATCAACTCCATACACGGTTAACAGAGAAGGCAAAGGGCCTGCATGGGCTAACTCACTGTTTGAAGATAATGCTGAGTTTGGTCTTGGCATGACAGTATCGATAACTTCAAGAAGGAATGAACTTAAGACTAAGGCTGCAGCACTTGCTGAAGGAGCGGATGAAGATATTGCAAAGGCTGCTGCTGAGTGGCTGGAAGTTATGAACAACGGCAAAAAGTCGGAAGCTGCCGGCAAAAAACTTCTTGCTCTTTGCAAAGAGGCTGCAGATGCGGCAGACGACAAGGATATTAAGTATGTACTAGAGAACAGTGAACTGCTGACTAAACCATCAATGTGGATCTTCGGCGGTGACGGCTGGGCATACGATATCGGCTACGGCGGTCTGGATCATGTTATCGCATCAGGCGAAAATGTAAATATAATGGTATTCGATACCGAAGTTTATTCCAACACAGGCGGTCAGGCTTCAAAGTCAACTCCTATCGGTGCTGTTGCTAAATTCGCAAGTTCCGGTAAGCCGGTTAAGAAGAAGGATCTGGCTCAGATTGCTATGGCTTACGGATATGTATATGTTGCACAGATTGCGATGGGGGCCAACCCGGCTCAGACGCTTAAGGCACTTAAAGAAGCAGAGGCTTATGATGGTCCGTCACTGATTATCGCTTATGCTCCTTGCATCAACCACGGTGTTAAGGCCGGTATGAATAAGTCAATGGAAGAAATGAAGAAGGCTGTCAGATCCGGTTACTGGAACCTTCTCAGATACAACCCTGAAAAGGCTGCCGGAGGCGAGAATCCGCTTTCGATAGACAGCGGCAAAGCAACGGAAAACTTTGAAAACTTCATTATGGGCGAGGTAAGATATAACTCTCTGAAGCTGAGATTCCCGGAGAGAGCTGACGAACTGTTCGGGGCTGCAGAACAAGCTGCGGTGGATAGATACAATACTCTGAAGAACCGTCAGAAGAGTTTCAATAGAATAGGAGGTAAGAAATAATATGATTAATATTACGACTAAGCAGAATGTAATGCCTGAGCAGCCTATCGAAACTCGTATCACTAACTATGATGAAATCAAGTTGGGCTACACACCGGAACAGGCAATCAGTGAGGCAATGAGATGCCTTAACTGCAGGAAAAAGCCATGTATGAACAACGGCTGTCCGCTGCACAATCATATTCCTGAGTTCATAGCAAAGATTGCACAGGGGGACTTTGCAGGAGCTCATGATATTCTTATCGAAACCACGAGACTCGGTGCCATCTGCAGCCGTGTCTGCCCTCACGAAAATCAGTGCGAAGGTCACTGTGTGAGAGGAGTTAAAGGTGAGCCGGTTAAGATTGGCGCGCTTGAGAGATTTGTAACCGACTGGTACAGAGAAAATATTGGATTCAGTACTGAGCATGGTGCTTACAATGGTCACAAGGTAGCTATCATCGGTGCGGGTCCTGCAGGTATGGCTTGCGCATGCGACCTTAATATGATGGGGTATGGCGTAACGGTATTTGACGAAAACAATGTTATCGGCGGGACAATGAACTTCGGTATTCCCGAGTATCGTCTGCCAAAGGCTGTAATTCAGGGCGAGGTTGATGCTTTCGAGAAGAGAGGCATTGAGTTTAAACTGAATACCAGGATTGGCGTAGGCGGCAAGACAACACTTAAAAATTTGCTGAAGGAAGGCTTTGATGCAATTTTCATAAGTGACGGTGCGGTTAAGCCAACTAAGATTAACATCGAGAGTAATGAAGAACAGCACGTATTCGATGCCAGTGATTTCCTGTACAGAATCAATGTTCTTCATGCATACAGAGGCGGTACAGAGAGAAAACTTCCTCACGGCAAGAAGGTAGTTGTTATCGGCGGCGGCAACGTAGCAATGGATGCATCAAGATGCGCACTGCGTTCAGGAGCGGAGAAGGTAACTATCGTATACAGACGAATTGAGTCTGAGATGCCTGCTCTGACAGCAGAGATTAACGATGCCAAGGAAGAGGGCGTTGAGATTATGGATTTATCCAACCCCGTTGCCATTATCAAGGACAGCAGCGGTAAGGTTAAGGGACTGGAATGCCTCAAGCAGTCGCTTGGTGCACCTGATGAACAGGGCAGACATAAGCCGGTTCCGGTTGAAGGTTCTAATTTCATCGTTGACGCTGACATGGTTATCATAGCAACAGGTTCGACCTTCAAAAAGGGAATCACTGATGAAGACCTTCCTGAGCTTGAAAAGTCAAGCAAGGGGGCGGTAATCACAGATAATGTTACCGCAACTAACATCGAGGGTATCTATGCCGGCGGAGATACGGTAACCGGACCTGCTACGGTTGTAAAGGCAATGAGTGCAGGCAAGAGAGCCGCGGTATCCATCGATAAATACATTTATGGATTCAAGAAATAGGTGTTAACTCATATTGTTTATTAAAAAAAGTCCATTATGAAAAATACCCTCCTTATCGGATGTACCGGCAGGGAGGGTATTTTGCGAATATTTTAAATCAAATTCATATCCTTGTATTTGTTGTATTTTCGTGAGAATGTCGGCTGGCTGATTCCAAGCAGTTTGGCCGCTTCCTTGGTAGTTGAGCATTTTTTCAATGATGTTTTAATCAAAGCGGCTTCAATGGATGATACGACCTTATCCATGTTCAGACTGTCGGGATCGGCATTGGCTGCGTTGGAAATGGAATTCTGTATATCCTGATAGTTATTGCTTGATTTCTGATAATTCATATCGAGAATCGTTGTAAGAACATCGGATTCGTTCAGGATATACTGCCTTTCCACAAAGTTGGCGAGCTCTCTTACATTCCCCGGCCAGCTCATGGACATCAGCTCCAGCAGGAACGTGTCGGATACACGTTTTTTTGTATGGTATTTTTTATTCAGCCGTTCAATGAACATTTCTGCCAGAGGCGGGATATCGTCTCTGCGTTCCCTCAGAGGCGGGATGTTGATGGAGATGACATTTAAACGGTAGTAAAGGTCCTCGCGGAATGCTTTTTCCTGTATCATCTGTTTCAAATCGCGGTTTGTTGCAGCGATGATTCGTACGGCAACTTTTCTCGTCTTCGTGCTCCCGACACGCGTTACTTCGCCTTCCTGCAGCACACGCAGAAGCGATGACTGCAGATTCAGAGGGAGTTCACCGATTTCATCCAAGAATAAAGTACCGTTGTCTGCAAGTTCAAATAAACCCGGCTTACCGTTTGGATCCGCTCCGGTAAATGCTCCGCCGACATATCCGAAGAGTTCGGATTCCAGGAGATTTTCAGGAATAGCACCGCAGTTGATTTTGATATAGTTGTTGTCCTTACGCAGACTGTTGTAGTGAATATACTTGGCAACAACCTCTTTGCCGACTCCGGTCTCTCCTGTGAGCAGCACGGTGGAGTCTCTTGGAGCAACCTTTGCAGCAAAATTGAAGACGGAAACCGTACCCGGACTTTCACAGATGATATTCTTCATGGAATCCGGATTAAAGAAGAGTTTCTGATAGCGGGAAATGACTTCTCTGGACAGACGTTCTTTCTTTTCCAGAGAAATGATTTCAGATATATCACGTACATTCGTTACCACGGCGATGATTTCGTTGTTGTGGTCGAAAATCGGGCTTCCAGTGACCAGGACGTTTTTGCCGGAAATGAGTTCTTCTTCTATGGTGACGGATTTTTTCGCAGCTATAACATCCTGAGTAATGTGTGCTTTCATAATTCCTGATTTAATCAGGTCATCCATGCTTTTTCCGATATATTCGGATCTTTTGTGGCCGGTTAAATTTTCGTATGCTTTGTTTACGTAAACGGTAATACTGTTTTTATCCGTTATATAGATGCCGTCATAGGAGCTTTCTAAAACGGAATAGACAAAATCTTTATTTTTGAAAATCAAATCATTCATGTGATCACCAGCCTTTTTAATTATATAGGGATAAATACAGATAAACCATAGAGGCAGAAGATGTCTCTATGGTTTATAGACTTCTTATTTTAGTTATTATAACCTATTTTTTCAGCATAGGGAAGATGAAATCGAAAATCTCGAGTGTTTTATCGATATCTGCTTCTGTATGTGCTGTGGAAAGATAGATACGGCCTCTTGAGGATGTCAGTCTTACGCCGTACTGAGTAGCCAGCAGGAAGAGCTTATCATAAGATTCCTTATCTACGTTTTCAAGGCAGTCGCGGAAATCTTCCGGTGCTCTGTCGATGCCGAGCTGCATCTGGCAGATTGCATTGTGGTGGTTTGCATATACTTTAATGCCGTGTTTTTTACCCAGTTCCATCAGACCGTCAGTCAGTTTCTTGCCGAGTGCGTCGATTTTTTCATATGTTCCCGGTTTTTCGAGTTCTGCAATTGTTGCCAAAGAAGCGGCTACTGCGATTGGTGTAGCATTGAATGTTCCGGATGGATGAACTTTTTCCATGAGCTCTTTTCTTCCGCAAATCATGGAGAGGGAGAATCCGCCGGCGATAGCCTTACCGAAGATTGCCAGGTCAGGAGTTACGCCAAAGTACTGCTGTGCGCCGCCGAGTGAGAGACGGAAGCCTGTGATTACTTCATCGAAGATCAGCAGAACGCCGCGTTTTGTACACATATCTTTTACTGACTGCAGATATCCGTCCTTAGGCAGGATAGGGCCTTCGTCACACATGTATGGCTCCATCAGGACTGCTGCGATATCGTCGTGCTGATCGAGGATTGCTTCTAATGTTTCAGCATCATTCCAAGGTGCTACGATGATGTCGTTTGTAGTATCCAGTCTCTGTCCGGCAGTGTTCATCAGCTTGTTGATATTGGACTTTGGTCCGAGTTCGTCAATGCTGTCTGCTCCGATTGTTACTTTCTGTTCATCAGCCCAGCCGTGGTACTGTCCTTCGAATTTTACAATCTTCATTTTGCCTGTGTAAGCTCTGGCAACACGCCATGCATGCATGTTAGCTTCTGTACCGGAGCTCTGGAAGCTTACCATTTCTGCACATGGGATGATTTCAGTCAGCTTTTTAGCCAGCTTGCAGAGATCTTCTGTCGGTGTGGAGAACTGGGAACCTTTTTCCAGCTGTTCTCTTACTGCTGCGTTAACAGGTTCCGGAGCATAGCCCAGAATCATAGGACCAAAGCCTGCTACGTAATCGATGTAGTCATTTCCGTCCACATCATACATGTGAGCTCCCTTACCGTGTGTCATGCAGATTGGATATTCCTCATTTGGTGCCTTGTGGAATGAACTGCTGACGCCGTCAACGAGATACTTTTTTGTTTCAAAGAATAAAGCTTTTGATTTTTCAGTATTGAATTTTTCCATTGGTATGTAACCGGTGCTGTGAATGTGAATGAGTACCGGTCATTCCTCCTTTCATGTCTAATAAACTAAGTTATTGATAGAAAGCTATTTATTGACAATCATATTATGAAGCAAAAATTGTGCCAAGGGTTTGCAAATGTACAAATTTGCTGCGCAGCGTTGGAAATCAAAGATTCTGTTGCTTTTTTAACGAAAGAAAAGCGAAGGGATGAAGTGCGCGAATGAGGGCAGATATTCATTTGTGAATACCTAAATTGAGAATGAATTAAAAAAATGAATAAAAGAACGAATGTTTTTTTCTTGCTTTTAGCTATTGAAAAAACAAAAATTCAACAAAAACTTGACGCTGCCGGGCAGGAAATACCTCTTGACGGCTTTGTGTAAAACGCATATAATAAAACAGTATGAATTGCCTTTTGATGGCTCCGTTTGCATGGTTTGGGTCCTGCGCAATAGGACGCCGTGAACCTTGTCAGGTCCGGAAGGAAGCAGCAATAAGCGGAAGCTCTTATGTGCCGCAGATCAGCCTTCTCCTACGCCTGCGGAGCTTTCAAAGGGCAATTTGTTTTATCGGCAGTTTGGAGGCAAAGATGTATACAGCATTATACAGGGCATACAGACCGGAGATCTTTGACGAGATTCTCGGACAGGATCATATCGTGAGAATCCTGAAAAATCAAATACAAACGGATACAACAAGTCATGCCTATTTGTTTTGCGGGACTCGCGGCACGGGCAAAACGACGACTGCGAGAATTCTGGCGAAAGGGCTGAACTGTCTGTCCGAGGGAGAACGTCCCTGCGGTCATTGCAGTGCATGCCGTGAGATTAAAGAAGGAATATTTCTTGATGTAATCGAGATTGATGCAGCGTCCAACAACAGCGTGGATAATATTCGGGAATTACGGGAAAGCGTCAAGTATCCGCCGGCAAAGGGAAGAAAAAAAGTATATATTATCGATGAAGTTCATATGC
>CAVCML010000053.1:0-6918 GCA_963603335.1 Bacteroidaceae bacterium
ATATCATAATCAAGTCAGCATCACGCAGCGCGCTTACCGCAGTCTGAACGAATGCATGTAGTCGCAAGGTTCCGTGTAGAAGATGTGCTGTCCGCCGAGATACTTCTTGATCTCGAAATCAGCAAGTCCCTTGCCGACTCTGTAGTATGTCGGCATATCCTCCCACTGCGGCTCGTAGAACTTGACGGAGCCTTTGCAGAACTGAGCCTGCGGCGGTTTAATCTCCCACTTGTAATCAGCAGGCTTCTCCCACTTCTTAGGGTTGAATACCGGATATTCCACATCAGGAACGGTGATATCGTCTACCGACGGAATGTATCTGTAGTTCATCTTGCCCTGGCTCTGTGCCGCCAGATCCATCATACGTTTCGGATCTTCCGCTTCACCGTTGAGATCCAGCTGCAGATCCATAAACTTGAAATCCCAGCTGTAAGCTCTGGCCGTGCACTTGCCCTCATAATGTCCGAACTTCGGCATATCCGCGTAAATCTTGCTGTATCCGATGCCGTCACGGCCGGCTACGATAGGATCCGCATGGTTTTCAAACATAACCAGCACCAGATCGCCGTCCAAATCATCTCGCTCGCCCTTGAAATGAACAGGTGTTGAAACATTAATCAATGAATAAGAATGACCGGCAAGCCAGCCTATATCATTGAATTCACATGCCTGCACGCTGATAACAGGCGCATTGGATGTAAAGCATTCCGGCAGCAGTGCATCTATCTGCTCCTGATTCGTCTCAAACGATACACCCAGACACTCTACATTGGAAGGCTGGTGAAGCATCCGCTTTCCTTCCATGCTCTGCATAGTGGTCGTCGGTCCGAAAAATATCGGCTGCATATAAAACTTATCTTTTTCACATTTGAATGCCATAACGATCTCTCCTTTCATTTCTCAAAGCGCCCGTTTTCTTCGTTCGCTTTGCTTTCCCTTTTCTTTGCCTTCATTATACACCCGCATTTTTGAAATTCAAGGGCACTAATGTGACGATTTGATGTTTTTTTAACAATCTTTCTCATTCTGCAAAGCGCTCCGCGAGCCGGGCGGATTCGGGGCTTGCACCACTTAGAAACGTGCGCCGCCGGGCACACAAAAAAGCCCGCGCTGTAATATTAAGCGCGAGCTTCTGCATCAATAATCTACTGCGGTTTCACCTGTTTGGCATCGACTCGTTTACCGACGATGAAAAATCTGCCGTTTTCCTCGTGGTACGAACATGTTGAGAGCGTCACCAGCTGGTCCCCGTATTCGGCCGACACGCCGGTGTTGTACTCCGACAACGCCTTTATCCCTTTGATATACTCGTTAAAATCAGACCTGGATGTAATCCCCGCGTACTGATAATATTTGAACGCATTGGAACTCTTCGAATAAATCTTGGAATACCCGGCAGCGATAATCTCATATGTTCCCTGCCCTCCCTTGTAGATCGTATCGAACTCAAATGTCTTATGTTCCTTATAAAACGACTCGTCCTTGTATTTGAGCATATCATGGAACATGGTTCCGTTTTTCATGTTGTGCCCGTAAATCAGGAAGTTTGACGTAGGCACGAAAATATCACTGGATGCATCCATGAACGGAGTGCCTCCCGTCGAATGCTCCTTCCGGAAGTTTCGGCGAAGATAATATTCCGCTTCATCCTGCGTCTGCATGACAGGATAGTCAATCTTGGTGCCGTCCACCTTAATCCAGCCGATGATATCTCCGTTGGCTTCATACAAATCCGCATATTTGCCGATGACCGTGCCTTTATCGGTTTTTAAATCGTCCCGCTCCGTCTTCAGCTTTGCAAGGTCTTCAAAACTGCTCTGCTCACGCATTCCCGTCAGGAAATAATCGATGAGCACGCCTGCCGAACCCACAAAAACGATAAGACAAAGGACGAAAATAATTTTTCTTCCTAAACTCATTTACCGGTTTCCCTTCTGCCCTTTCTGCAAAATTCTTAGAAGGATTCAACCCCTGCCAGTTCCACGCCGCTTGCTTTAAGCACCTCAGCAGCCTTTGCGGCATCACTGGTCTTCAGCATGATGATTGCCTTGCCTTCTGCGGATTTAATCGTTGAGTAGATGTAATTTACAGCAATTCCCGCTTCCGCCAGAGCTGCCAGCACCTTGTGAAGTCCGCCCGGTTTGTCTTCAAGTGAAACACCTGTTACCTCGGAAATGCTTGCGGAAAATCCGTTTTCGGTCAAAATCTTCACGGTCCTCTCCGGATCCTCAACGATACAGCGCAGGATGCCGAAATCCACGGTTTCTGCGATGGTGCTCGCCTTCAGATCGATATCATTGTCCGTCAGAATCTTCGTCAGGTCAGCCAGTCTTCCCACTGTATTTTCTACGAATACCGATACCTGTTTTACTATCATGGAATGCCTCCTTTTCTCCGGCCGGCGGCCGGCTTTACAGAATCAATAGTTAGCCGAGATTTCTCGTATCTTCTACTCTGACAGCCTTGCCTTCACTTCTAGGCAGCGTGCCTTCGTTGAGCAGTCTCACCTTGCAGCCGATACCCAGCATATCGCGGAGCGCATGCTCGATGCGGGCCTTCAGTGCTTCTACAAATGCAATATCCTCGATAGCAAGGCCCTCTGCCAGCTCTACCGCCAGCTCGAATGTATCTGTATTGTTCTTTCTGCCGACGTACAGCTTGTAGTTCATCGTCAGTTCCTCGAATTTGGCTATAACCGTTTCTACCTGAGACGGGAATACATTGACGCCGCGGATAATCAGCATATCATCGCTTCGTCCGAATACACGGCTCATGCGCACCGTCGTTCTGCCGCAGGCGCATTTTTCTCTCATCAGATAGCAAATGTCGCGTGTTCTGTAACGTATGAGCGGCATGCCTTCCTTGCCCAGCGTCGTGATGACGAGTTCGCCCTTTTCACCGTCAGGCAGCACTTCCAGCGTCTTCGGATCGATGATTTCCACATAGAAATAGTCTTCCTGTATATGCATGCCCGCGTTTTCCGCACAGCTCATCGATACGCCCGGGCCCATGACTTCAGAAAGTCCGTAGATATCGTGGGCGCGAATGCCAAGTCCTTCTTCGATCTTGTCACGCATGCTCTGCGTCCACGGTTCGGCACCGAACACACCTGCTGAAAGATTCAGATCCTCAGGCTTGATTCCTGCTTTCTTGATGTTTTCCGCTATCGTAAGTGCGTATGACGGCGTACAGCAGAGAATATCGCTCTTCATGTCCTGCAGGAATGTAATCTGCTTCTGTGTGTTGCCGCTGCTCATCGGAATAACGGTAGCACCGACGGTTTCAGCTCCCAGGTGTGCACCCAGGCCGCCTGTGAACAGTCCGTATCCGTACGAAACGTGCACTACGGAATCCTTTGTTGCTCCGGCCATTGTCAGGCCTCTGGCCACGCATTCACCCCACATATCGAGATCGTTTTGAGTATAACCTACGATTTTAGGCTTGCCCGTGGTTCCCGAGGATGCGTGTATGCGAATGATGTCCTTCATCGGTTTTGCAAAGAGTCCCGTCGGATAATTTGCAGCAATATCCTCTTTTGTAATAAACGGCAGCTTCGTTATGTCATCCAGCGTCCGGATGTCTTCCGGCTTCACGCCTGCCTTGTCCATCATGCCGCGATAATGCGCTACATTATCGTACACATGCTTTACGGTCTTCTTCAGTTTCTCAAGCTGAACGGACCGCATGGTTTCACGATCCGCACATTCCATTTTTTCGTTCCAAATCATGATTCAGTTGTTTCCTTTCAATTGCATTTATTTCAAACGATGTTTCCGGGATTCGGCATGACTGCAAAGGCTGCAGCTATGCGTTCCTGCCCAGTTCAAACGCTTTTTTATTGAGTTCCACGAATTTCGGTTTAACGTTTTCTTCGATGACTTTAATCCACGCCTCTTCGTCAAACGGCAGGTTGCGGGATGCCGCGCCCAGCAGAACCACGTTTACCGCCTTCACGCTGCCGCATTCCTCTGCGATGGAAAGAGCATCCAGTGCCTTGACCGCTCCGGCATCCTTATCCAGAGTTTCCATTATGTGCGCAGGATATTCGGCCTTGCCCATGATGACAGGCATCGGCAGGATTTTCTGCGTATTGACATAGATGGTACCGCCCTTTTTCAAATACGGCAGCCATCTGTATGCTTCCAGTTCTTCAAATGCGATGATTACATCGGCATCACCCTCTTCGATAAGAGGAGAGTTTACCACGCCTTCGCTTATTTTCACATGAGTTACGACGCTGCCGCCTCTCTGTGCCATGCCGTGCACCTCGGAGAGCTTTACATCATAACCCTTGGAAAGTCCCAGATTTCCCAGCAGTACGCTGGCCAGCAGAGTTCCCTGTCCGCCAACGCCTACAATCAGTATATTAGTCTGTTTCATTTATTTGTCCTCCTTTCCGTTCTGCGTCATTTCGATCGCATCGAAAGGACATACTCTGGCGCAAAGATCGCAGCCTACACAGCTTTCCGGAGAAATATACGGCTTACCGCCGCGTTCTTCGATAGCCGGACATCCGATCTTCATGCACATTTTGCAGTTCTTGCACTTATCCGTCACCTGGTAAGGAATATCCGGCTGTTTTACGATCAGTGCGCAAGGTCTCTTTGTGATGATTACGGAAAGCGCATCGCGCTCGGTTTCTTCTTTTATGAGTTTTTCCAGTCCCTTCACGTCAAACGGGTCAATCTCTGTTACGTGCTGCACGCCGCAGGCTCTGCAAAGGGTCGCGATATCGATGGCCGGAGCCGGTTCGCCCTTGGCGTTTCTGCCGGTGTTCGGGTTGTCCTGATGACCGGTCATACCTGTGATTCTGTTGTCCAGGATGATGACGGTTCCCGTAGCTCCGTTGTAGTTCATGTTCACAAGTCCTGTGATTCCGGAGTGGAAGAATGTGGAGTCGCCCAATACGGCAACGGTATTCTTGCTGCTTCCGACGGCTTTTTCAAATCCGTGAGCCATTGTGATGGATCCGCCCATGCAGAGGCATGCATCCATAGCCGATGTCGGCGCCAGTGCACCAAGCGTATAGCAGCCGATATCTCCCAGAACGGTTGTCTTCAGCTTGCTCAGCACGTGGAACAGCCCTCTGTGCGGACATCCCGCACACAGAAGCGGCGGTCTTCCCACGGCTTCTGCCGGAGATGGATCGCAGCCTTCTCCCGGTGCTGCCGCATCTGCTGCAGCGTCTGCAATAGGACGACCGAAAGCCTTTCTGATCATGTTTGCGCTGTATTCGCCCTGGATGGTGAACATATCCTTGCCGCCTGCCGGCTTGATTCCCATGGCGCGGATCTGTTCCTCGAAGAACGGGTTGCCTTCCTCGATGACATAAAGTTCGTCCACCTTCGCTGCAAAGGCTTCAATCATGGTTTTCGGAATCGGGTTGATCATTCCCATTTTCAAAACGCTTGCATCCGGAAGGGCTTCCTTGACATACTGGTAGCAGATACCGCTTGTGATAATGCCGATTTTAGTATCGTTCAGCTCGATGATGTTGAGCGGAATGCTCTCTGCTTCCTCGCCTGCACCGTCAGCCTTCATGCCGAGGGTGATGTCCGCAGTGTCTGCGGCAATCTGAGCCATGCGCTGCTCCTGCGCGATGTGCAGTTTTCTCGCCATCGCCGGCATCGCCACGTATTTCTGTATATTCTTTTTATACGGAATCCGTTCTTTTTCTGTTCTCTCGCCCAGCTCCACAATGCCTCTGGAGTGGGATACTCTCGTGTTTGAACGAATAAGAACGACCGTATCGTATTTCTCACTGATTTCATATGCCAGTTTCAGATAATCCTTGCATTCCTGAGAGCTTGACGGTTCGAGCACCGGAACTCCCGCACTCCTGCCGTAGTATCTGGAATCCTGTTCATTCTGGCTGGAATGACAACCGTTGTCGTCGGCTACCAGCACGACTGCACCACCTGTAACTCCTGTATATGCTGCGGTAAAAAACGGGTCTGCCGCTACGTTCAGTCCTACGTGTTTCATGCAGGAAAGAGAACGCACGCCGCCGATGGAAGCTCCTACCGCGACTTCTACACCAACCTTTTCGTTCGGTGCCCATTCTACGTATATTTCATCATATTTCGCCGCATTCTCCGTAACCTCGGTACTCGGTGTTCCCGGATATGAAGAAACGACTTTTACACCTGCTTCATAAGCTCCTCTTGCAAAGGCTTCATTGCCCAGCATGATTTTCTTTTCCATTACCTCATTATCTACCTTTCTGTTGCTAGTTGCTGACTATATGCCTGTCTGCAAAGGCTGCCGCCCGAATACGCTGTTACAAGCATACATTGTTACTATAACATAAAATCGTTTTTATTTATATAGGCTGTGTGAATAAAATGTGTAAAATTCGGGTAAAAGCGAATTCATATACAGCAAAAAGAGACCAGCTTGTGGTCTCTTTTGCTATTGATTAATTATATTGAGATTGAAAATTTAGTTTGCCTTTCTTCTGAGCGTGAACAGGATTGTTCCTGCACCTGCCAGTGCCAGCAGTGCTATGCCTGCAAGCAGTCCAATCCGGATGTTGTCGCCGGTCTTTGCCGCCGGAGCCGGAGCTTCCGTGATTGTCAGCGTGCCGTCAACATACTCAATAGTGTAGTTCTGAGCCTCGAGTGTTCCTGCTGCTGTGATTGGGTACTTGCCGACAGGTGAATTCTTTACAGCTGTCGTTGTGTACTCAACATCGCCCTTCAGAACGCTCTCATCCTCGCCGTCTACGAATCCTGTGATAGTACCTGTCAGCTTAGGATTGTCTTCGCCCTGCTTCTTGCTCTTGTCGTCTGCAGTTACTGTGAGTGTAGCCGGAGTAACCTCCAGAGTACCTTCGTTCTTTGTAATCCTGTAGTTACCTTCATTGAACTTGTCGCTCGGTGTGAAAGTAATCTCATTAGTAACTGTTCCTACATTCGT
>CAVCML010000054.1:0-2815 GCA_963603335.1 Bacteroidaceae bacterium
GTAAAAGAATATGCGGCGCAAAAAAATTCTTTACAATGGGAAAACGGCTGAAAACAGCCGGATATTCTATGCACATAAAAAGACGCCATCACAGAAAGCTCTGTTTTGACGTCTTTTTATAAAACCATAAGGCTTACTTCTTTCAGACTTTTATATAAGTCCCCTTTGTCATATTTCAGTTTTTCTCGATAATTATTGTTGCTTTAAGCAGTTAAACCATCGTTATCAATATACCATAAACAATACTGCTCTGCAATCACTTTTTAGCGGATTGCCTGCAGCTTTGTTCCTATTTATCCTATTTCTCCGGTTCATACGGGAATGTCGGCATAGGCTGCAGTTTAAACAGATTAGCCTTGTGCATGCGATCAATCTTCAAACGCGTTTCCTCATCCTCGCAGATACCTTCTCTGATATAGCGATCCAGCACCGCATATGTAAATCCCAGATTGTCTTCATCGCTCAGACCGCACAGTCCATCGATAGGCACCTTGTCCACGAACATGGCAGGCAGACCCAGACATCTGCCCACAGCCTTTACTTCCTGCACTGTCAGCTTGGATAACGGACTGAAATCCCCGGCACCGTCGCCGAACTTGGTAGCGTATCCCACCCAGTCTTCCGACAGATTACACGTATTTGCAACTCTGCCGTTGACCGTCTGAGACACGGCATAAAGCGCAGCCATTCTAAGACGGGGAGGCAGATTCACCCTCGCCTGTCCCTCAAAACTGTCAAAATGCTTTGCAAGCTCACCTACCACACCATCATAGGCAGCTCTGATATTTACCACGATATTTTCGATTCCAAGATGTTCCGCCAGTTTATGAGATACATCAATATCAAACTGCTCTCCGTTAGGCATCATCACACCGAAAACATTTTCTTTGCCCAATGCTTCAACGCAAAGTGCCGCAACAACCGAACTGTCCTTACCGCCGGAAAGTCCGACTACCGCTTTGCAGCCCTTGCCGTTTTCCTCAAACCAGTCGCGAATCCACTTCACGATTTCTTTTGTTACTTTTTCTGCATCAAAACTCATTTTGTCACCTCTGCTTCTAAATTATTACTCTCCCGTTCTGTATTACTCTCCCGTTCTGCCGGCTCTTCTGCGCGGCCATGCAGGATCTCAATCTGACACATATCCATTGCCCGTAAGGCAGTACTGTGAGTTTCAGGCATTACACCCGCACAGCATGCCGCATCCACAATGACCTGCAGCTCCGGGAACCGGTTTTTCACCAGCATCGCGTTGGAAATCACGCATATATCAGTGCAAAGCCCTACCAGTTCAACTGACTCCAGTGCATCCTCCTGATTCAGTTTCTCCAGTCTTTTGATTAATTCATAAGATCCAAACGTCGGCTTGTCGATGATTTCGCTGCCCGCCGTGTCAAGTTCTGCCGAAATTTCCCAGCCGTGAGTACCGCGAATGCAATGCTCCACCGGAAGTTTTCTGCCTTCCTGAGTCTTTAAATAATCCTCTCCATGAGTATCTCTGGTAAAAATCACTGCTGCATTTTCTGCGCGATACCCATCGATTTTTTTCTTTACATGCGGCACAATCGCCATCGCTTCCCGCGTACCCAGAACGCCGTCGATAAAATCGTTCTGCATATCCACAACAATCAAAACCTTCATCGCAATACCTCCTCACATTATTTTTCTTTCATATCCAAAGCTTTCAGCGCAGCTTTGATGATATTTTCAGCATTAATCAAAAACGCCTCAATAGGCTGTTCCTGCTCCATAATCGGATCCCAGTACCTGTCGCGATACCGTTCAAGCATCTGATCCGCATCAAGCCCCTCTTCTTTCATTTCCTGCGCCATTTTAATTCTGTCCGCACACCCCTGCTCGAATCGCTGCCAATACTCCTCGTTAAAATCCTGCGGAATCAGCCCAAAATGCGGCAAACAGATATACTTCGCACCATATGCCCTGCATTTTTCCAAAGACTTTTCAGCGTCTGCAAAGCTTTTTAAAATCGGTGTATTTACAGCAAGCCCGGCTTCTACAATCCCGGTACTTTCACTCGTAAACAAAATACTGTCCGGCTCCAGCGCATAAGCCATGGAGCAATCGGTGTGCCCCTTCGCTTCGATAGCCTGGATTGTTTCATTTCCCAGGCTGATAATATCACCGTCTCGAAGCACTATATCAACCGTCAGATTATCCACCGAAATTTCCTCTCTGCTTTGCGGTCTGTAAAGATCACGCGCAGCAGTTCCCAGTTTCTTCATCAGCAATTTGGCGTTCGGGCGCTGCAGGATTGCCTGACAGTGCGCACTGCCGTATACAACCACATTCGGAAATGCCTTTCTTAAATAAGGAAGCGCCCCCATATGGTCATAATGAGAATGCGTCAGAAATGCAAAATCCAGGCGGCTTCGTCCTTCCTCCGCCAGTTTATTCATGATATTTTTAACCATGTCGCCGCCGCAGTATGCCATACCGCAGTCAATGACAGCCGTTTTTTCACTTCCGATGATGAGGATTGCTTCGCCGCCGCGCCCTGCCGTTACCCGGTACTGTTTTCCCGGAAAACCGAATCGGTCGAAGTCATCCCCGAACACATTAAATATCTCAATGTCGTCTTTCATATTTTCCTCTCTGTTGCAAGATTTGAAATTTCTGCGGTCACCTCGATCCACCACAATTCGAAAACCTACCGATGCAATCCGATTTTCCAGGCTTTCCCGGCACTCCGCCGCTTCTTCACCGGTACAGATTTTATTATCGTAAAGACTGTACTTCTCACGTACACATACAGGTGAGAGGTTCGGCATCACTACGTTCGCTCCCGCTAAAAGTC